>CBDUYP010000089.1:0-4922 GCA_965371485.1 uncultured bacterium | reverse complement strand
AATGCCTCAGACCCGTTGCAGAAAGACCTTTATCAAAAAGAATTTATCAAGAACGTGAAGGACAGGATTAAGGAAATCCAGAACCGGGATTATATTAACCCGGGTGAAAATACGCTGGACTTTGTCCTGCTCTTTATCCCCAATGAACAGGTCTTTGGTCTGATTCAGGAAGCCATCCCGGAATTGTTAGACATGGCCCTGAAGCAAAAGGTGGTTCTCTGCTCGCCGTTCACGCTTTACGCGATGTTAAGCGTCATCCGTCAGGGGTATGAGAATTTTCGTTATGAAAAGGATATGAAGAAAATCATTCTTCTCATCGACCAGTTCTTGAAGCATTACGAAAGATTCAAAGGCCGCTTTGAAGACATCGGGGGGTCTCTGACAAAGCTTGAGACGCAATACAGCGATTTGAGGGACAAGAGCTTTAAGCAGATGGACACCAAGATCAAACACATTGAAAGTTATAAAAAGGGAAATAATGTCGTTGAAATTTCGCCGCCTGTCCAAACGCAGGAAGGTTTGCTGACAGAGCCGGCCGCGGCACAAGACCTTGAAGTATAGGAATTTGAAATGATATCGTCATTCCATGATTTTTTTTCCGACGGGGTTGTAACATTTATGAGTGACCGGTCAATTGATTTTGCCCTGAAAGAAGGGCCGGTGGCTCTTAGCAGGGAACAGCAGGCGTATTTGTCCGCGGGCGTGAATTTTCCGGTAGAAAATGTTATTCATATTCGTCAGGTTCACGGGAATCATGTCATGACGGTAACACAACAGAATCTTAAAGAGCGTGCCTTGCCGGTCGAGGCCGACGGGATTGTCACAAACACGCCGAGCGTGCCTTTGGCCATCCGGACGGCAGATTGCCTGCCGGTTTTTATTTATGATCCACAGCATCAATGTATCGGCCTCATCCATGCCGGTTGGCGCAGCAGCCAAAAAAATATTGTCGCAAAGGCTTTGGAGGTCATGCACGGGAATTGGGGCTGCCGTCCCCGGGATTTACGCATTGCCTTTGGCCCGGCCATCGGTAAGTGTTGTTGTGAGGGAGCGCAGTTCAAGGATATTTTTTCGCAAGAAACGGTATTGCGCGATAATGCGTTTTATCTTGATTTGGCGGCTGTTAATAAAAATCAATTATTGTCCTTAGGTGTTGAAAACACAAATATCTTTGATTGCCAGGCATGCACGTGCTGTGGGGAGTGTTTTTTCTCCTACCGGCGGGAAGGGGAACGTTCCGGGCGGCATCTTTCCCTTATGATGTTAAAAGATACGAAGAGATGAATTGCAAAACACGTGATTGTGGGTATAATGAAGCACATTTCAAAAACAGGAGAGATGTTCTTTGAACGCATCGCACATCGTGATTTTGATCACGGCCAAAGACACGGCCGAGGCAGAGACAATCGGGCACAAATTGTTAGATGAAAAGCTGATTGCCTGTGTCAATATTGTCAAAGATGTCCGGTCCCTGTTCTGGTGGCAGGGGAAGGTGGACCAAAGTGATGAGGTATTGCTTGTTGTTAAAAGCCGGCAGGAACTTTTCGGGAAGATTGTTGAGACGGTCAAGGCTGTCCACAGCTATGACGTCCCTGAGATTCTCGCTTTGCCGGTTATGGATGGGAATAAGGATTATTTAAACTGGATAGATGAGTCATTAAAAAAATAAGGAGATTCGTGAATATGAAAATTTTTGTACGCAGTCTGCTGTTATGTTTTTTAATTTTTTCTGTTTTGGGACCGTCACAGGCGATGGGACAGTTTTTCACCTCTGAGCATGTGCTCGTGGGGGAGAAGGCCCCGGATTTTACTCTGGAAACGGTGAACGGGAAAAAGGCGAGTTTGACAAAATTCAGAAAAGGAAATGCCGCCATCGTATTTTTCTGGGCAACATGGTGCCCGCATTGCCGTACGCAGTTGAGAGAATTGTGGGCAGAAAGCTCCGCGATAGAGAAAAAAGGAATTAAAATTGTTTTAGTGGATATTGAAGAAGAGGCCGGGCAGGTGCGTTCGTATCTTGAAAAATATGGAATTGAGTTTGATGTGTTTTTAGATCAGGCGTCTTCTGTGGCTGGAAAATACAGTATCGTCGGTGTCCCCACCTTTTTCTTTATTGATAAATCCGGAGTTGTTCAGGCCGTTGAACACGCTATCCCTGAGAATTACGAGGAGATTTTAGGGAAGAACCAAAGGAGTATTAATCATGGGAAGAGAAAAAGTTGAAAGAGCGATTAAGTTAATCGCTCAGTTGAGTATTGATAAGTCTTCCACAGCGTTTTCAAAGTTTATTAAGGCAGGGGCTAAGATCGAAATGGAAAAGGCTTATATGTCGGATATCTCGGAGGTAACAGAAAGGATCAACGCGGAGAATGACGAGACGGTTGGTGTCCTTGTTGATTTAGAGGGAGATAACCCATTTAAATTTTTATTTTTTATAAACCTTTCCGATAGTTTTATTCTGACCGATATGATATTAAGGAAAGAACCGGGGACAACAAAGGAGTTTGATCTGAATGCATCCAGTGCCGTTCAAGAAATCGGCAATATTCTGGCCTGCGCTACGGCAAATGTATTTTCTGCCGATTTTAAGATCAAGCTGCGGCCAACTCCCCCGATTATGGTTCATGATTTTGCCGGTACAGTTTTTAAGGAGCACATTATGACTGCCGCCACCGGAAAAGATGAAATTTTGATTATTGAAAGCAAGTTTTGCGTTGTTAAAAACAATGTTAAATGTCATGTGTTTATTCTTCCGATACAGAAAAGCGCGGAAATTCTAAAGAATGTTGCCGATATCGTGATAGAGAGAGGGGGCAAGTGATGGGAAAGAAGATTCTTGTTGTTGATGATGCCGCGATTATGAGGAGGGTATTGATAGATATTCTTCAAGCCGCCGGTTATGAAATTATTGCAGAGTGCAGCAATGGGGATGAGGCCGTTAAGAAATTTACAGAATTAAAACCCGATCTTGTCACGATGGATATCATTATGCCGGGAAAAGACGGGATCGAGACCCTTAAAAAAATACTATCACAGGATAACAACGCGAAAGTGATTATGGTAACAGCTCTTGATCAGCCTGAAACATTGATGAAGGCGATCCGGGCAGGTGCGTTCGATTATATCGTCAAACCTTTTGAAGGCGACAGGGTGTTGTCAGCAGTTAATATGGCGTTTGAGGAGAAGTCGTAAAATCCGGAAAATGTGCGGTGAGTTAGGGGATGTTGTCATAGAGATTTGCCTTTACCCTCAACTGACTTAAGAAATTATTGAAGGCGATATTTTTCTTTTCCGTTAAAAGCGTTTGCGTGAACTCTTCTTTTTGTTTCTCATACTCTTCCTTGTCGACGGGCACCAGCGAATCCAGATGCAGAATGCAGTGACCTGTCGATACCTCGACGACATCACTCAATTTATTGTCTTCCGTCAGGGAAAAGGCTGTCTCTTGAAAGTCCTTTGAAATCCCGATGTCCGGCAGGTATTGCCCGCGGGTAAAAACAGGGGTCTGGTGAATTTCAAGTTTTTTGGTTTTGGCTATCTTTGCGAAATCAGGTCTCTTTCGTTTTTGAAAGGCCTCCCGGAAAATTTCGAGATATTTAACGCCGTCTTGTTTTGACAATTTTTTGGCTTCATGGCCTGTCCAGGCTTTCTTGGCGTTTTGCTTAGCTTGCGGATATTCAGGGATGTAGGTGTCTTTTTTCTCTTTAATCCGTAAAATTTGATAACCTTGTGGGGTTTCAACAGATTGACTGATGTATCCTGTCTGACGCTCAAAGAGTTCCTGTATCAGAGGAAACGGCCAGCCCTCTTTAAGATTGGGTTGTTCCATGCTGAAAAAACCGCTGGTTTCAATGACAAGATTATTCTCCATGGCAACGCGCGCGAAGTCGGGATTTTTTGCCAGGTCATCCGATGCCTTGCGTGCTTTTATTTTTGCTTCTGCTTTTTCCCGTGCTCCGACTTTTGGGGGCTCTTCTGATGGTGGTGTGTCCGCTTCTTCTTCGGGATAGTCGATCCGCATGTATTCAATATTAATGGTGGGCGGGAGTTGGAATTCCGATTTATGGGTTAAGTAGTAATCCTTGACCTGAAGTTCGTCGGGCAGGACCTTGTCTTCATAATTTTCAGCTGCAAACAAGACATAGCTGATCTGGGCCTCTTCGTTTTGCCGTTTGAACGCCTCAAAGATTTCTTCTTCGGGGATGGTCATGTGCATTGTTTTGTCCGCGTATAAACGGGTGAGTTTCAGCGAATCCCGCATCCCTTCTTCAAAATCCCTTGGTTTGATTTTGAAAGCATAACGCAGGATATCATTGTATAACAGATGGTCGAACCGGCCTTCTCTTTTGAAAAATCCATAATTTTGAATCGTCTCAATGAGTTCCTGATCTGTAATATGAATTTTTTTTCCCCGGGCGTCATGGAGCAGGATGATCCTGTCCCATGTCTGAGATTCCATGTCCAGGAATTGTTTGATTTTATCGAAATTTTTCCCGTACCGGAGCATGGCCTGTATCTGTACGTGTTGCAAATTGTGCTGAAACTCCTCTACGGAGATCTTCTTTCCGAAAATTTTTCCCGCGTAATTGGGCCGCCCGGAATCATTGAGGAGGTAGGCTTGTCCCAGAAAACCGAAAACCAGGATGATGACCACGGCAACCACCCAGAGGATTTTCTTCATAACGCCTTTTTTTCGTAAAAGTTTCAGCATAGGTATTGTGACTCCGTAGAAAATGATATTATAACGATTCGGTTTGCCCTTGACAACAAATTCCTGAACAAATTTTCTTTACAACCCGCAAGCGCGAGGTTATAATATGCCGCTTTTAGTAAGAGAGAAGAAAAATCATGAAAAAATTAAAGTTGGGATTGCCGAAAGGAAGTCTGCAGGAAGCCACGATCAGAATTTTTGAACGGGCGGG
>CBDUYP010000088.1:0-4955 GCA_965371485.1 uncultured bacterium | reverse complement strand
CCTGAGTTTGTGGTAAAGATTACCGGCAAGGTGGGTGTCAGGCCGCCTAAGAATGTTAATGCGGATATTGCCACCGGCGAAATCGAATTGGCTGCCCTTAAGCTTGAGATTCTCAACAAGAGCAAGGTTCCTGTTTTTGAGGTGGATGACTCTGGCGATGTCGGCGAAGACTTGCGGCTCACGTACCGTTACCTTGATCTTCGGCGGGAAAAAGTTGTTAATGCCCTTAAAGTGCGCCATCATCTTTGTTCGGTAATACGGAATTTTTTGAACAAAGAAGATTTCCTGGAAATCGAAACTCCGGTTTTAACAAAGTCCACGCCTGAGGGGGCAAGGGATTTTCTGGTTCCCTCAAGGCTCAACCCCGGACATTTTTTCGCCCTGCCGCAGTCTCCGCAGTTATTTAAGCAAATCCTGATGGTTTCCGGGATGGATAAATATTACCAGATTGTGAAATGTTTCCGGGATGAAGATTTGCGCGCGGACCGTCAGCCTGAATTTACGCAGCTTGATATGGAATTGTCTTTTGTCACGGAAGAAGATATCTTTGCCCTCACGGAAAACTTGTTTAAAGAAATTTTTAAACAAGTTAAAGGGATTGATCTTCCCACGCCATTCCCGCGGTTGTCTCACGCGGACGCAATGAAAAAGTATGGAAATGACAAGCCTGACCTGCGAAAGGGGAAGGAAGAATTTGCGTTTGTTTGGGTTGTGGATTTCCCTATGTTTAAGTACAATGAGGATGAGAAGAGATGGGAAAGTGAGCATCATCCGTTTACTTCCATTAAGGAAGAGGATATGTCCTGTCTTGAGAATCAGCAATATGAAAAGGCGCGGGCCCGTTCCTATGATCTGGTTTTAAACGGCAGTGAGATCGGCAGCGGATCGGTTCGTATTCACCGTAAAGAAATGCAGCAAAAAATATTTGATATTATCGGGCTGGATAAGCAGGAAGTTGAGGAGAGGTTCGGATTTCTCCTGCGGGCCTTTGAATACGGGGCCCCGCCGCACGCCGGCGTTGCCTACGGGATTGATCGTTTGGTCAGCATATTGACGGGGTTGGATTCCATCCGTGATACCATTGCTTTTCCCAAGACGCAGAAGGGGAGTTGTCTTATGACAGGAGCCCCTTCCCCGATTGATGAGGGACAGACAGCGGAATTAGAGACTATGATGGTCAATAAAAACAGGAGGGGTTAGAAATGACTGAGAAAATTATGAAAGGATTGGGCTTGGGTTTGGTTGTCTTAATGATTTCCGGCTGTACAGGGCCCGGGGGTGTGGGGGTCCGGGCAAGTTCCTATGCGACAGATAGGGAAAGAGCCGATCAAAAGATGGAAGGGGGAAATTTCGGGTATTTGCAGGGAACCCCGGTTCCTGAGGATCGAAGCCATTTTAAGAAAACCCGGAAGGTTTATGTCTTAAAAATTACCAAGGATGTCGAGGAGGCGGAGTCTGCAGAAGGTGGAGAGCAGGCTGTCACTGTGCCACAGCCCGCAGCTGTTAAAAGCCAACTGCCGGCATCTAAACAGAAGCCGTTACCTGCGTGGGCCAAACCTATCGATATCCCGTCGTTTAAGGATGACCCGGCTGTAACACAGCCGGCGAAGAAATCGACGAAGAAATCAACGAGGAAATCAACGAAGGGACAGTCGTTTGTCGAGTACACCGTGCAAAAAGAGGATACCTTGCAAAAGATTTCAAAAAAGTTTTATGATTCTTATCGCCAATGGCCGAAAATCTACGAGACGAATAAAACCGTTATTGAGGATCCCAACAGAATCAAACCGGGAATCACTTTGCATATCCCCGTGGAATGACATGGAAAAGATTTTACACTTAAATAACAACAAAGATCTGCAGGTCCTTTTCGGAAAGTATGACCGGCATCTGAAGCTCATTGAGAAAGAACTCAGCGTCAAAATTGTCCGCAATGAGAATGGATTGAAAGTTGCCGGCAAGAAAGACGAGGTCAGGAAGGTCAGTGAGTTAGTTAATTATCTCGTGAGTATTGTCACAGACGGCCGGGAGGTTAAGGCGCGTGATATCATTTACGCCATTCGTCTCACCCGGCCCGGGAAGGGCATTGATTTCGAGCGCCTGTCCAAGGAGAAGATAGAAGTCCCCACAAAAGGGGGGCTTGTCACCCCGAAAACCAAAGGCCAGATTGAATATGTCGAGGCCATAAAGAAATATGATATTGTCTTTGGCATAGGTCCCGCAGGAACGGGAAAGACTTACCTCGCCATGGCCATGGCTGTCAACGCGCTTAAAAAAGGGATTGTCCGCCGTATCATTCTCACCCGTCCGGCGATTGAGGCGGGAGAAAACTTAGGGTTCCTGCCGGGTGACATGATTGAGAAAGTTCTCCCGTATTTAAGACCGCTTTATGATGCGCTTTATGACATGATGGATCCGGATAAGGTGGAACAGTACACCGAACAGGGGATCATTGAGGTTGCGCCTTTGGCTTTTATGCGGGGACGGACCCTTAATGACGCCTTTGTTATTCTGGATGAGGCGCAAAACAGCACCCCCTTTCAAATGAAGATGTTTTTGACACGTCTTGGTTTTGATTCAAAGACCGTTATTACCGGGGATGTCACGCAAAGCGATCTTCCCAAGGGGAATCCGGTCGGGCTGATAGAGGCCCAAAAGGTTCTTAAGGGGATTGAGGACATTAAGTTTGTTCATTTAACCGGCGAGGATGTTGTCCGCCACGAACTGGTGCAAAGAATTATTGAGGCGTACGAGCGCGAGCAGGACCATAGTCAATGAAGGCATTATTGAAATACGGCATAAATTACAAAGACCTGGTTGCAACAGTTGTTGCGCTATTTATCCTGACAGTATTCTGCTGGGTTACACATTTTCCGTTTATTATTCCTCTTTTGCTGCTCTTTTTAGGGATTCATCTTCTTTTCTTTAAGAAGGCCACGTTTTCTTTATTCCTGAATCTCGGACTGCTGCTTTCCATCCTTGTTTTTACAACCTATGCCATGATGCAATACACAACCATCCCGGCTATTTACATTCCTGTCGCCAGTATCGCGATGTTGACCATGCTCTTGTTTAATGATTTACAGCTGGCGTTTATCATGTCTTTTGTCAGCAGTGTCCTGGTCGGCCTTCTTGTGAAATGGGATTTGAATTTGATGTTAATGTTTTTTATCGGGAACCTGACAGCGAGCTACACGGTGCGGGATGCCCGGACACGCGGACAGCTGATCAGTGCCGGACTTTATGTCAGCATCATACAGGTGATTTGCATTGTGGTGATCCACCCGGACATGAATCTCATCTTTACGAAAGCTTTCGCCCTGGAATACATTCGCCCGCTTTTTTTCAATGGATTTATTTCTGCTTTTGTCGTTATGGCGGCACTCAAGATTTTTGAATATCTCTTCGGGGTCTTGACAAACTTCAGTCTTATGGAATTATCGGACTTTAATCAGCCGCTTTTAAAACGTTTGATTTTAGAAGCCCCGGGGACATATCATCACAGCCTTCTTGTCAGCAATCTTTCCGAATCAGCTGCCGATGCCATCGGCGCCAACGCGCTTTTAACGCGGGTCGGAGGGTATTATCATGATATCGGCAAGATGGTCAAGCCGGAATATTTTACTGAGAATCAACTTCTCGGCAGGAATAAACATGATGACATTGAACCCTCGATGAGCCGTTTGGTTATTTTGAATCATGTTAAAGAGGGGTTGGAGCTGGCCAGAAAAAATAAATTAAATCCCTGTATTGCCGAATTTATTCCCCAGCATCATGGGACGGGTTTGATGTATTACTTTTACCAAAGGGCATTGGAAGCCGCCGAGGATGAATCGACCGTTAAGGAGGATAATTACCGGTATCCGGGCCCTAAACCGCAAAAACGGGAGACGGCTATCGTTCTTCTCGCCGATTCCGTCGAAGGCGCAACCCGTGCCTTGGACGAACCCAATCCCAAAAAGATCGAGGAAGTTGTCCGCAAGATCATTAATAATAAGTTTATCGACGGTCAGCTTGATGAATGCAATTTAACGCTTAAAGAGATCGACGTGATTGCGATAACATTCGCGCGGGTTTTAAGCGCAATGTACCACGGGCGCGTTAAATATCCGGAAAAGAAAAATGGTGACAATCGAAATAAAGAATCAGCAGAAAAGAATCCCTCTTAAATCCTCATCGACGATCAAGATTGTACAGAAAATCCTTAAACACCAAGGCGTGCGGCAAGCGGATCTTTCGGTTGCTTTTGTCACGGACCGGAAAATGCAGGCCTTGAACAAGAAGTTCCTGCAACACGATCATCCCACCGATGTCCTGTCTTTTGATTGGCAGCCACCCAAAGCGGCAAGGGTAAAGGTGCGAAAAATAGAGGGAGAGATTATTGTTTCCGCGGTAACGGCATACAATAACGCGAAACGTTTTAAGACGTCTCCTTACCGGGAAGTGATCCTCTGTGTTGTGCACGGTCTTCTGCATTTGTTAGGGTATGATGACCGGGCGTCGGGCGAGAGAAAAACAATGCGGGCAAAAGAAAAAGAATTGATGGCATTGATATGATTTTAAAAACCGAAGCGATTGTTCTTAAATCTTTTGATTTTCGTGAGACAAGCCGGATTGCCACGTTTTTTACCAGGGATTACGGAAAGGTGAGCGGTATCTTAAAGGGTATCCGCAAGGACCATAAGAAGTTCGGCAGCAGCGCGGACAGGTTTTCTGTTAATGACATCGTGTTTTATCAGCACCGCAATTCCGACTTGCATCTTATGAGTCAATGCGATCTGCGGCAATTCTTTTTTTCTGTTCGGAAGGATATCAGGAAATCCATGGCAGCGAGCTATGTGACGGAACTGGTGGACAAGATCATGCCGGTTGAGGCGAAGAACGCCAAGACATATCAATTGATGGTCGATTTCTTAAGCAGCTTAGAAGAGAAGCGCGATATCCATCAATTGGTT
>CBDUYP010000087.1:0-5050 GCA_965371485.1 uncultured bacterium | reverse complement strand
GGATGAGGAAATCGTGCCGCAAAGACCAGGGGTGTATGAGGATTTAGATATTTCATTTGAAAGTGATTACAATGAGTTTAAGGAAGGGAGCCGGACGTATCGCATTTTAAAATTATTGGAAGACAAGAGTTCCCTGGAAGTTGACAAGAACGCGGACGACCTGTTGCCCTCTATCAATTTGCTGATGGGTTACAATGTGGATGGAGATGGCCATGCGATACGGGACGAAGAGAATATGATTTTTGCGGGAATTTCAACGCAGTGGCCGTTTTCTGATCAGGTAGAACGGGCGGAGTATGAGATATCCAGGATTTCTTTGGATAAGCAGAGGGTTGCAACGACAAATACGCATTACAGATTGTACACGGATATTAAAAATCTTTTTCAGACCATCCGTCGGGAAGAGCAATTGGGGAAGATTGCGCAGGAAAAGATCGGTTTGGCCCGGTCTGTATTAGTGGATGAAACAGAGAATTATTCCTTTGGGAAAGTCACGATCAATGATTATATTCAGGCCGTTAATGTTTTAGACAGTAACCGTTTCAATCACGTTCTTCACGATGCTCAGTATAGAAAATTTACTATTGAATGGTTGAGAATCACAGATCAACTTATCAGTAGAAAGGACATAAAGAGTCAATAGGAACCGTAGGCTTGCCCTGATAAGGGGGCACAAACAAAAGGGAGGGTAAGGATGAATAAATTAGATCCGAAGGCGTTGGGGCTGGCTTGCGGGATTCTTTGGGGCGGGGGATGTTTATTTATGGGATTGACAGCCATGGCCTGCTCCTGGGCGCAGCCCTTTGTCCGTGTTCTTAGCGTCATGTACCGCGGATACAGCGCGACGCTTGCCGGAAGCCTGATCGGAACGGTGTGGGGATTTATTGACGGAGCCATAGGCGGACTCCTTCTCGCCTGGCTTTACAATAAACTTGCGAAATAATAATCTGTTGTTTCGGGCTATACCATATGACCTTCAGTAATTTTTTATCCAACTTCAGTTCTTTTGTCTGGGGGGTGCCTTTGATGGTCCTGCTGGTGGGGACCGGATTGTACCTGACCCTGCGGTTTTGCTTTGTGCAGTTGAGGGGGTTTGGGCATGCTCTCGATGTCCTGCGCGGAAAACATGACAATCCCCATGATCCCGGGGAGATTTCACATTTCCAGGCATTGTCCACAGCCTTGTCCGCGACCATCGGGACCGGGAACATCGTGGGCGTGGCCGCGGCTATTTTGATCGGCGGGCCGGGCGCGGTTTTTTGGATGTGGATTACGGCGCTTGTCGGCATGGCCACCAAATTCGCCAGTTGTACTTTGGCGGTTCACTTCCGGCGTATCGATGACCAGGGGGAAGTCCACGGCGGGCCCATGCATTTTATTGAGCAGGGGATGGGGAAGAAGTTTAAATGGCTGGCTGTGCTTTTTGCCGCGTTCACGGCAACAGCCAGTTTCGGCATCGGCAACATGTTCCAGATCAATAACATGGTCTCTGCCGTTAACAGCCTTGTTTTGGGCAACGGCACGGAGATTTCCTTTAATATCGGTTTGGCCGTCGGGGCGGTCACTGCCGTGCTTGTGGCTGTTGTTATCCTCGGCGGGATTAAACGCATTGCCGGTTTTGCCGGCAGGCTTGTCCCGTTTATGTGTTTGTTTTATATTTTAGCCGGCCTTGTTATTTTGATTAAAAACGCGCATCTTATTCTTCCCGGATTGCAATTGATCTTTACCCAGGCCTTTCATGCGCCGGAATCTGTTGCAGGCGGTTTATTCGGCGGTGTTATCCGGGCCGGGGTGGCCCGCGGATTGTTTTCAAATGAAGCAGGCTTGGGGAGCGCGGCCATGGCCCACGGCGCGGCCCGCACCAAAGAGCCGGTTAGAGAAGGCTTGGTGGCGATGCTCGGGCCCTTTATTGACACGATCATTGTGTGTACGATTACCGCCCTTGTGATCATCTGCACCGGGGCTTACAAGGTTGTCACGGTGAAGGGGCAGTTGACCATCGCGGCGTTTGAGGCTGGATTGCCCGGAACAGGGTGGCTGGTTTCCGTCGGGATCATCCTTTTTGCCTTCTCGACGCTGATCGCGTGGTCCTATTACGGGGACCGCGCAGTGGATTATCTTTTCGGGAAAAAAGCCGTGACAACATACCGCGTGATCTACATTGGTTTTATTTTCTTGGGCGCCCTTAGGCCTTTGGACGATGTGATTAATTTCTGCGACGCGCTTAACGGATTGATGGCCCTGCCGAATTTAATCGCCCTGATCGCCCTGTCGCCGGTCGTGTTCACATTAACGGGGAAATATTTTGCCAAAAATACATCTCAACGTTAGAATAGACATCACACACCATGAAAAACATCTTACTGTTTTATAAAAAAAGCACGTATAAACATTCGTTTCTGGATCAGCTCTTGAATCCGGATTCCGACCTGACGACGGGCTTTGCGCGGGGAAAGATGCTCAAGCGGTTTAAGGAAACGCACGCGAACCATTACCGCACGCTGGCCCGGGTGGAAGCGGCGTTAAAGGAACGTGGTGTCAAGTATACTGCGAAAACGCGGGGCCGTTGGATTGATTTCAGTCAATATGATCTTATCATCACACTCGGCGGAGACGGAACGTTTCTTGAGGCGGCCCGGGATATCAAACGTCAGTTTATTCTCGGAATCAATTCGGACCCGCAATGGAGTGTGGGCCGGTTTTGCAACGCTACCGGTGAGACTTTTCCTAAAATTCTTGACCGGGTTCTTAAAGGAAAATACAAGACACGCCTGTTAAGCCGGATGCGTTTAAGAATTAATGGCGAGTCTGCGCCGGTCAATGCCCTGAACGATGTCTTGATTTGCCACAAAAATCCCGCGGCCATGAGCCGTTATTTTTTAACGGTTAACGGGGTTAAGGAAGAGCATCGCAGTTCCGGGGTTTGGGTCGCGACAGCGGTCGGCTCAACCGGGGCCATTCGTTCTGCCGGGGGGAAGATGCTGCCCGGCGCAAGTCAACGGCTGCAATATAAGGTTCGTGAATTGTACCGCGGCAGGGGCACACAGCATCGTCTGGAAAGCGGAATCTTTTCACCGCCGATAAAATTTACCTCCCTCATGAAAGACGGTGTTATTTACGTCGACGGCGCTCACGCGTGTTTTCCGTTTCATTTCGGACGGAAAGTCACGATCTCAAATTCCCCGGAATCCTTGCGGGTCCTTTATTGATTAAATCTCGTCCTATGCCCCGACATCCGTCTTTCTCTAAAAATCTCACCGCGTGGTACAAGAAAAACGCGCGCGACCTGCCCTGGCGCCGGACGCGTGACCCTTACAAAATATGGATTTCGGAGATCATGCTTCAGCAGACCACGGTTGTTGCAGTGATTCCCTATTACAAGCGCTGGATTAAAACGTTTCCGGATATTCAAAGCGCGGCAAAGGCGCCTTTGCAAAAAGTACTTAAGGCGTGGCAGGGGTTGGGATATTATCAGCGGGCGAAAAATTTTCATCAATCCGCGCGGATGATTTGCAGGGTTCATAACGGCAAGATTCCGCGGGATCCTCTTCGGCTTCGGGAATTACCCGGATTCGGGTCGTACACGGTCGGCGCGGTTTTAAGCATTGCCTTTAATCAGCGTCACCCGATCATTGACGCGAATGTCAGGAGGGTTGTCATGCGCCAGCTTGCTATTAAGGGAAGGGCGGACGCGTTGCATGACCCTGCCATTCTGAAATTTCTTGATCAAGTCATGCCGCAAAAAGGGATGAATGCTTTTAATCAGGCCTTGATGGAATTGGGGGCATTGATTTGCCGTAACCGTGAGCCGCTTTGCCTGAGTTGTCCTGTGAAATCAAATTGTAGTATAGAAATTTCAAAGAAATTTCTACACGGTCACAAAATAGTTACGAGCCCCCAGGAGGGGGCGAGTTTATTTTGCAAGGCTTACAAAAAAGGTATTCAGGAAATTATTCCCGCGCCAAAGAATACGGTTATTAAAAATGTTGAGGCGGTTGTCGCGGTGATTGAAAGGCAGGGACGGTTTTTTATCCAGAAACGTTCTTCCAAAGGTTTGCTGGCGGATTTGTGGGAGTTTCCGGGCGGGAAGATCGAGAAGGGGGAGAGTGCGCGCGCGGCTCTTTCCCGGGAAGTTGCCGAAGAGTTGGGCGTCGCGGTCCGCTCGGCCAAGCACATCATGAATGTCCGGCATTGTTATACTCAATTCCGCGTTAATCTCCACGTGTGGTCATGCTGCCTCAATAAATATCCTGCCCAGGACAAGATCCACAAGTGGGTCCGATTAAAGGACTTGTCGAAATACCCCGTTCCGTCCGGAAGTGCTAAAATTGTCGAGCGGCTTCAGAAATAATGACCTTGCTATTTTCTCTGCTATTTTTCCCTTGACATGTGCGGGTTAATGTTGTATCTTTACTTAGGTAATCAGGTTAGTAGGGATTAGGGGAACACATGAAAATATCAGCGAAAATGGATTATGCTTGTCGTGCGGTTTTGGAGTTGTCGCTACATTGGCCGAATACGGCTCCTTTGCAGATCCAGACGATCGCGCAAAGGCAGGATATTCCTATTAAATTTTTGAATCAAATTTTAATTCATTTAAAACAGTCGGGATGCGTTGACAGCATCCGGGGAAAGAGCGGGGGATACCTGCTACGCAATGCGCCCAGAGAAATACGTTTAAGCGATATTATTAAGAATTCAGGGGGACTGGAGCCGTCTGCGGCACACCGTCATCCTGTTTCGCCTAACATGAGCCGGCACGCGTTGGAGGGGATCTGGCAGGAATTGGATGATGTTGTCCTTGAGAAATTGCAGGGAATTGATTTTGAGGCGATTTGTCATCGTGTGCGCAGTCAGGAAAAGGCGCTCATATTTGAGATTTGATGGCAGCGCATCTATGCGGAATACTATATAGCACTTATATAATACCTACGTAAAGTCACGGTAGGGCCAGGGTAGGAATATTATGATTTTATTTATCGGCATATTTGTGTTAGCGGTATTTTTTGCGGTGAACATGGGCGGGGCGAGTTTTGCTGCCGCGTTTGCT
>CBDUYP010000086.1:0-5061 GCA_965371485.1 uncultured bacterium | reverse complement strand
CATCCTCCCCAACACGAGGTGGCCATTGTTGAAAATTCTTCCTGGAGCTGTGCCCACGGTATTGAGCGGTGGCAAGCGAACTGCGGCTGTCACGTGGGACGGCATGCCGGCCGGCATCAGAGATGGCGCAAACCTCTGCGGGCGGCCATGAATTGGCTTCGGGATGAAATGATTCCGGTTTACGAGCAGGGCATGGCGGCATTTTGTCAGGATCCCTGGGCGGTTCGTGATGAATACATTTGGGTTATTCTCAACCGTTCCCGGAGAAATACAGAAAATTTTTTCCGTCAGGATTTCATGAATGACCTGTCAAAACACGACGAAATCAGAATTTTCAAGTTGTTGGAAATGCAGCGGCATGCCATGTTGATGTACACCAGTTGCGGCTGGTTTTTTGATGATATCGGCGGGATCGAAGCGATTCAGATCCTAAGGTACGCGGCCCGGGCCATTGAATTGGCACGGGAGTCCGAGGGGATTGATCTGGAATCCCGTTTTATGAAAAAGCTGGAATCAGCCCCGGCTAATGTTGCCATTAATAAAAACGGCTCCGAGATTTACCGGAGATTTGCGAGAAGAAATAAGGTGACAGCATTATGTTAAAGCGTGGCAGCGGGATTCTTTTGCATATTTCTTCTTTGCCCTCTCCTTACGGGATCGGGGATCTCGGGCCCTCGGCCCGAAGGTTCGTTGACTTTCTTCACCAATCCGGACAAACGTATTGGCAGGTTTTGCCCTTAAACCCGACGGACACGGTCTACGGCAATTCTCCTTACAGCAGTTATTCTGCTTTTGCAGGCAACACACTTTTTATCAGCCCCGAAATGCTGGTTGAAGACGGGTGGCTTCTTCAGGAAGATCTTTCCGGGGCATTGTCGGGCTTTCCTCAAGAAAATGTCAACTACGCGGCGGTGACAGAATACAAAACGGAACTTTTCCCCCCCGCCTATTTACGTTTTAAGAGGCAGGCCGGGGAGCATAAAGAATATCAGGAATTTTGCGCGGCCAACGCGTTTTGGCTGGAAGATTACGCCGCCTTTGTCGCGTTTAAAGAACATTTTGCCGGTAAGTCCTGGGACACATGGCCCGACGGGATCCGCTCGCGCACGCCTCAGGCTGTAAATGCGTTGTGCGCGCAATTGAGTGAGGCGATCGCACGGGTTAAATTTCTTCAGTATGTTTTCTTTAAACAATGGTTCGCGTTAAAACATGAGTGCCGGCAAAAGAACATCCGGCTTATCGGTGATATCCCGATTTATGTGAATTATGACAGCGCTGATGTCTGGGCAAACCCTAAGCTTTTTAAGCTCGACGAAACATCCCGCCCCCGGTTCGTCGCCGGTGTCCCTCCGGATTATTTCAGCGAAACAGGACAGCGGTGGGGAAACCCGCTTTATGACTGGGAAGCATTAAGGACAAGCGGCTACGATTGGTGGGTAAAACGCGTGCGGCACAATTTCGATAACTTTGACCTTATCCGTATCGATCATTTCCGGGGATTTGTCGGCTATTGGCAGATCCCTGCCGACGAGAAAACCGCTGTTCGTGGCCGGTGGATTCCCGGGCCGGGTGATGATTTCTTCCGCCATTTGCAAAAAACTTTTACACAATTGCCCATTATCGCGGAGGATTTGGGAATCATTACGCCGGATGTTACCGACACGATGCAAAAGTTTGATTTTCCCGGCATGAAGGTACTGCTGTTTGCCTTTGCAGGGGATATCAAAACACATCCCTACATCCCGGACAATTACCCCTCCCATTGTGTGGCGTACACCGGAACGCATGATAATAATACGATCCAAGGGTGGCTTCGTCATGATGCCACGAAAGGGGAGAGGGAAAACTTCTTTTCTTACTTGGGGACAAAGGACAGAAACGGGCATGTCCACTGGGATCTGATCGGGCGGATCATGAAATCCCAGGCTGATATTGCTGTTATCCCCATGCAGGATATTCTCGGACTGGGAGGCGAGGCCCGCATGAATAAACCAGCCACGACCAGCGGTAATTGGCAATGGCGGCTGTCACAGGACGCCCTGACGCCGCATCTTACAGAAAAACTCCGTCACATTACAGAAATCTCCCAAAGGGCAGGTGTCTATGCGTAAAAGAATTATTATTTTAATGATGCTGTGCTTTACAGGCATCTTCGGATGCAGTTTTATCAGGCCGCAAGAACCTGTCAGTGTGGTGCAGCCACAACCGTCGGTTATTGTTAAGGGGACAGTCATCCATTCATCTCTTTTGTCGGCGGGCGGAAATCTGCTGGTCGTCCCTTTCAGCGCCGGAGTTGGTGTCGCGGACACCGGAGAGTTGGACAGAATCTCTTTGATGATTGTAAAAGGCATCGTGTCAGTCTTAAAAGACAGAGGTTCTCCGTTTAAGGTGCTTGTCGCGGACAACGCGGATACCGCGGACATGATGATTAAGGGACACGTGGTGAGGATGGAGACACCCTGGGGCGTCGAAAAATGGATGCCCGGAAAGAAAAAGAAAATTTTTGGCGTAAAAGGGAAGTTGATTGAGCGTGAGAAGGGCCGGACAGTGCTGCTGTTTTCGCATCATCGCCACACGGCACAAGATGATCTGTCGTTTGAGGAAATGGGACTATCCGTCGGGGAGGATGTCGGACGTTTTATTTTAAAAGAAGCAAAGCGCGGGAGAGGGGCTCCATGATTGTCGTGACGGGGGGCGCTGGATTTATCGGAAGCTGTATTGTCGCCCGGCTGAATGCCGACGGGTGTTGTGATATTATTGTTGTTGATCACAAAGAGAGCCGGGGCATTAACACGGAGAACCTGGCCGGCAAGAAATATGCACAATATCTTACGCAGGAAGATTTCCTTAATCGTATTTTGAAGGCTGGCCTGCCATGGCCGGTTGAGGGCATCATCCATATGGGCGCCTGCAGTTCAACCACGCTCGACGACGCGCGCTACTACGAAACGAATAACTTTGAATACACCCGCCATCTCGCGCAATGGGCGCTGCGGCATGATGTCAGATTTATTTATGCCAGCTCCGCGGCAACTTACGGCGACGGGAGTCTGGGATACAGCGACGAGGATGAAACAACACGGCGCCTTAAACCGCTTAACCTGTACGGTCAGTCGAAGCAAAAATTCGACGCATGGGCGATAGATAATAGGGTTGCCGATAAAATGGCAGGACTGAAGTTTTTTAATGTGTTCGGCCCCAACGAGTATCATAAAGGGGACATGCGCAGTGTGGCGGCCAAGGCCTATGACAGGATTGTCCGGGAAGGAAAAATCAAATTATTTAAATCCTACAAAAGCGAATACGCTGACGGGGAACAAAAACGCGATTTCATTTATATCAAGGATGCCGTTGACGTGGTTATGCATTTTTGGGCGCATCCGGACGTCAACGGGATTTACAATGTCGGAACAGGAAAAGCGCGAACATGGAACGACCTGGCGCGCGCCCTCTTTGCCGCCGTGGGCAAAGAGCCGTGCATCGAATACATCGACATGCCGGAAAGTATCCGTCCGCGGTATCAGTATTTCACCCAGGCCGAGGTTACAAAATTGCGCGACAGCGGTTACAAAAAACCTTTCACCGGATTGGAAGACGCGCTTAGAGATTACGCGGGATATTTAAAGACGAAAGGGTATATCTAACCTCATGCGGACTGCCATGTATTACAGCAATACGGATATCCGCCTTGAAGAAACACCGGTGCCGCGAATCGGGAAAAAAGAAATTCTCATGCGTATTGAGGCCAGCGGTATCTGCGGCAGTGATATTATGGAATGGTACCGCATTCATAAAGTGCCGTTGGTGTTAGGGCATGAGGTCGCAGGGGTTGTTGCCAAAGTTGGAGGAGACGTGCGCGGGTTTAAGGAAGGTGACCGGATTGTGTCCACCCATCATGTTCCCTGCAACAGGTGTGAATATTGCCTGAACGGCCATCATACGGTTTGTGAGACATTGCGAAAAACAAATTTTTATCCCGGCGGATTTGCTGAATTTGTCCGTATCCCGTCGATAAATGTCCTCCACGGCACGTTCAAGATTCCCAAGAATGTGACATGGGACGAGGCCACCTTTGTTGAACCTCTCGGCTGTGTCATCCGCGGGCAAAGACAGGCACGCATGGGAAAAGGAAAGAGGGTCCTGGTTGTCGGGAGCGGAATCGCCGGAATGCTGCACGTTAAGGTGGCCCGCTTGCTGAAGGCAAAGTCTGTCATTGCCACGGATATTGATTCTTACCGGCTGCGCATGGCAAAAAAATGCGGTGCCACCGCCGTGATTCATGCCAGAGAGGATGTTGCTCAAAATGTGCGGCCGATCAATAAGGGTCGGTTGGCAGATCTCGTCATCTTGTGCGCAGGGGCGCAATGCGCGATCCGCCAGGGATTGCGATCGCTTGAACGGGGCGGCACAGCTCTGGTTTTTACCGCTGCTCAAAAAGATACATGCCTGCCGCTGGCAACAAATGATATTTTCTGGCGGAATGAAACAACGATTATGAGCTCTTATGCCGCTGGGGGGCAGGATCTTAAAGAGGCGCTACAGTTGATCTCCAGAAAAAGAATTATTGTCAAAGACATGGTGACGCACCGGTTTCCGCTTAAGGAAACACAGAAAGGATTTGCGCTGACGTGCAAGCCGGATAAATCAATGAAAGTGATTATTGAACCGCAGAAATAGGAGGGATGAACATGGATTGGGGAATGAAAAACCGATTGAGCCGCATTATAAAACCCTCGACCGGCAGGGCCTTGATGCTTGCCGTGGATCATGGATATTTTTTAGGGCCGACGAGCGGCCTGGAGGAACCTGGTAAAACCGTCAAACCGTTACTGCCGTATACCGATTCTTTGATGCTTACGCGCGGTGTGTTGCGCAATTGTGTGGCCCCACAGAATCCTGTGCCCATCGTCCTGCGCGTCTCCGGGGGGAACAGTGTTCTTGACGAGGATTTGTCGCACGAAGACATTACAGTGTCTGTCAAAGATGCTGTGCGTTTAAATGTGTCTGCCATGGCCATTTCCATTTATGTGGGAAGCGCCTGGCAGCATAAAACCCTGGTGA
>CBDUYP010000085.1:0-5150 GCA_965371485.1 uncultured bacterium | reverse complement strand
GAAACCCGAATGCCGGCAAGACGTGTATTTTCAATGAGATCACCGGCAGCCGGCAGCATGTCGGCAACTGGGCCGGTGTCACTGTTTCCAAAAAAGAAGGGACAGTCAAACATCAAGGCCACGATATCAATATTGTTGATCTTCCAGGGACATACAGTTTAACCGCCTACTCCATTGAAGAGATTGTTGCCCGGGACTTTATTATCAAACAAAAGCCGGATGTTATTATCAATGTTGTTGACTCAACAAACCTTGAACGAAATCTCTATCTGACAAGTCAATTGGTCGAGTTGGGCGCCAGGGTCGTTGTCGCGCTCAATATGAGTGACGAGGCCCAACATAAAGGAATTTTTATCGATAAAGAAAAATTAGGCCGGCTTCTGGGCATGCCGATTATCTCAACCGTGGGTAACCGCGGAAAAGGGCTTAAGGAATTACTCGACGCGGTTGTCGCGGTCAGCGAGAATGAAGAACCTCTGACACGGCATCTGCATATCAACTATGGAGAGGAAGTCGAAGAAGAGATCAAAAAAATTCAGACAGAAATCCGCAAAGACCCCGAGCTGACAAAGATCTACTCGACACGCTGGCTTTCTGTAAAATTATTCGAGCATGATCAGCAAATCTATGATGAAATTCACAAGACCGTCACCAATAAAGAAGGCATTCTCAGGCAAGTTGAAGAGAGTCATGCCCATATCGAAAAGATATTGAATGATGAATCAGAGATTATCCTCGCCGACAGGCGTTATGGATTTATTAAGGGACTTCTTCATGAGGTTTATCAGCATCAAACAGTAGACAAGCGGACCATCTCTGACAAAATAGACAAGGTCATCACCAACCGTCTTCTGGGAATCCCTATTTTGATCGGGTTTCTATGGATAATGTTTCAGGCAACCTTTACACTCGGCGCGTACCCGATGGACTGGATCGACGCTCTTGTGGGAGCCGTGGCAGGATTCGCCACCGGCATTTTACCCGAAGGACTTTTAAGAGAACTTGTCGTCGACGGGATGATCGGAGGGGTCGGCGGCGTCCTGGTCTTCCTGCCGAACATCCTGATCCTTTTCTTCTTCATCTCACTTTTTGAGGATACCGGATACATGGCGCGCGCGGCCTTTATTATGGACCGTGTCATGCACACCATCGGTCTTCACGGAAAATCTTTTATTCCGATGATTATGGGTTTTGGATGCAATGCCCCGGCGGTCATGGCCACGCGGACCCTTGAAAACAAATCCGACCGCAGGCTGACCATTCTCATCAATCCTCTTATCAGCTGCAGCGCGCGTCTTCCTGTTTATATTCTTCTTGCCGGGGCTTTTTTCGGCGATAAAGCCGGCAATGTTATTTTCAGCCTGTATCTTATCGGGATCAGTTTAGCTATTCTTGTCGGAAAGGTATTGCGGAAGACTCTTTTCAAAAGCGAGGCAGCCCCTTTTGTTATGGAACTCCCGCCTTACCGGGTGCCTTTACTGAAAAGTGTTCTTATCCACATGTGGGAAAAAGGGTCCATCTTTTTAAGAAAAGTCGGAGGCATTATTCTGATTGCGTCTGTCATCATATGGTTTCTTTCAGCCTTCCCGCGAAATGCCGTGTATTCAACAGACTACGATAAGGCCATCACAACCGTTGAAGCAACGCATGAAGGAAACTGGGAATCCGCAATCGCTCTCCTTGAAACACAGAAAGAGAACGAAAGAATGGAACAAAGCTACGCGGGCCGCATGGGTAAATTCGTGGAACCGGTTTTAAGACCCATCGGAATCGACTGGAAGGGCGGGATTGCGCTCATAACAGGCGTTGTTGCCAAAGAGATTGTTGTCTCCACTTTCGGTGTTCTTTACCAGACCGGGATAGAGGAAGATGCACAGAGCGAAGGCCTCAGGGGTGCCATAAGAAACGCGATGACACCGCTTTCAGCTTTATCGTTTATGATTTTCACCCTCATTTATATTCCCTGCCTTGGGACACTCGGGATCATGTATCGTGAACTGGGTTCTGCAAGATGGGCCGCGTTTGCGGCAGGATATACCGTGGTCCTGGCCTGGGTCATGTCTTTTCTTGTTTATCAGGGCGGAACGTTGTTGGGTTTCGGAACGGGGTAATATTTAAAATGGAAACCATCATCTTAATTCTCATATTCGGCGGGGCGCTGATTATTGCCGCGAGATATATCAAAAAAACCCTCACGGACGGTGAAATGTGCCAAACCTGCGACAAAGATAAGTCCTCCTGCGACAGTAAAAATAAAGAAAAAGAATGAGCTGCGGATAATGAGAATTTTCATTAAAATCTTATTGAGAATAAAAAAGCTCGACCCGCTACGGCGGGTCTCGCAACTTTTTATGCCCGTGTTGAAATTTCCACCTCCGGTGAAAATTTCAATACTATAAACCACACATAAAAAATATTCGCAATAAGGTCTCCGCATGCATAGATATATCCTCCATCGATGGGAACATTCCCACCGTTTTAATATCAACGACAAAAAGGCTGAACACAATACCCGGAAAGTTGTCCTGTTGACCGTTATCATGATGGTCGTCGAGATAGCCGCCGGGATTTTGTATAAATCCATGGCCCTGCTCGCCGATGGCTGGCATATGGGCACCCATGCCGCCGCGTTAGGGATAACGGTGTTCGCTTACAGCTACGCGCGGCGCCATGCCGGGGATCCGCGTTATACTTTTGGAACCGGGAAGGTCGGGTCATTGGGGGGATTTGCCAGTGCTGTGGCCCTGGCCCTCGTGGCCCTGTTCATGGTTGCGGAATCTGTGCGGAGATTGATAACCCCTGAAACCATTCACTTTAATCAGGCCATCATTGTCGCTGTGGTCGGGTTAGGGGTCAATTTGGTCAGTGCTTTTATTCTACAAGGGCATCCTCATCCCGAAAACAAAGACAACACGCTTCAACATCATCACGACCCTAATCTGAAAGCCGCCTATTTGCATGTTATCGCAGACGCCTTAACGTCAGTCTTGGCAATTATCGCCCTCTTCACAGGAAAAATGCTCGGATGGGTGTGGATGGACCCCATCATGGGGATCGTCGGCGCGGTCATTATAACACACTGGGCCTATGGGCTATTAAGTGATACATCCAGGACCCTGCTTGACAGCGGCGTGGATCAAAGCACCGTGGCTGAAATATCTTCGGCCATAGAGGCGGATTCTGATAATAAGGTTGCAGACCTTCATGTCTGGCGGCTGGGGACACATCACATTGCCGCGATCATCTCCATTGTCACGCATGAGCCCAAAGACCCGGACTACTACAAAAAATTGCTGCACCGTTTTAAAGAACTTGCCCATATCAGCGTGGAAATCCATCCGGCTACCGGGGAACATTGCCTATGAACAACCCCAAAACCATCTTTAAAGAGTATTGCAGAGCCAATGGATTGCGATATACTCCTGAACGCGACGTGATCATTGAAGAGATATACCGCAAAAACGGGCATTTCGATATTGACAACCTTTTTTTACGTATCCGCAGCCGCCACTCAAAGATAAAACTTGCCAAAGGGTCCATCTACCGGACATTACCCCATCTGCTGAAGGCCGGCCTGATAAGAGAATCCTATTCCGACGAGGGGCATGCCTGTTACGAGCACACCCTGGGGCATTCTCATCATGACCACATGAAATGTCTCAAATGCGGCAAGGTGTTTGAGTTTTGTGAAGAAAAGATCGACAAACTGCAGGAAGCCATTTGTAAACGCCGTAAATTCACATTGATTTGGCATATGCATACACTTGCCGGATATTGTTCAAAATGCCAATCTCAATAGGATACAAGGAGGAACGATTGAAAAATTACCTTTTTATAGCCTTATCCATTCTTTACGGCCTTGTCCTGGTATATCCGGAATCGGCATGGGCGCAAGTGATCGACTGGGAAGACGTGGGCCAATTTGAAAAAAGCGGGAATGAGGGCCTGTCCGGTTTCTTCGGGTATCTTGCCCTGATATTTTTCATCATCGCCAACATCTACACGCCGGCCAAATGGGTGATTAAGCATAATTTCATACAGGACACCCAGGCTTTAAAAAAGAACCTGCCCCGTTTATTCAATATCCATGTCCAATGCAATGTCGTGATGTTTATTCTTGCCGTTATTCACGCGTATAACGCGAGTCAGGGCAATGTCTTTCTTGTCGCGGCCATGTTGATTTTCGCCTGGCTTATCTTCGGGGGAACTCTTATGCAGTCAGAAATAAGGCTGCATAAAGACTTAAAAAAGTATCTGCGGATATTACATGCCCAGCAACTCCTTTTCGGGGCCGCCATTATTCTGCTCGTCTTCGGACATGTTTTGCTGTGGTAGTGATATGGAATACTCTGTTTCTCATAAGTTTCAAATCAATGTTGAGCGTTTTATCAAACTGTATTTTGATAATGCCTACAATGATCTTCTCGACAAGGAATTAGGAATCCGAAAGAGAGAACTGCTCAAAGAACAAAACGACCAAGAAATCATGATGCGGGAATACCGGGTGTTTCCAGAAAGGGAAATCCCTGCGCCGTTAAGAAAGCTGATTCCTAAAAATAAGCTGAGTTATATAGAGAGAAGAGAGTTTACCAAGGGCGGCAGGATATTAAATTTTTTCATAACGCCCGGCATTCTTAAAGGAAAAATCCAATGCCAAGGCAAGTGCATTCTGCGTCCTTCAGGAAAAAATTCTGTTTTGCGCGAGATTAAAGGAAAACTTATTGTGTCTATTCCGATTGTAGGCCGTGGACTTGAAAGAATTATCGCAAACGACATTCTGGAATCTCTGGAAAGGGCCGCGGCATTAACGCGTCAATATTATGAATAAAAAGAAGATCGATACCGACGACTTCCCGGGACTTGTGCTCCTTTATGCCGCAGGACAACTTTGCGGCATAATGGGCCGGATTACAGATGCCGTTGTCGTCGGAGGGAAAACAACCGTCCGGGGTCTTAAAAAGAAACCCGCCATGCGCGCGACATTGTCTTCATTGCACAGAAAGATAAAGACAGGAAAAGCAGAGATTCACACAGAGTTTGATCACGTCCACAAACACGCGGATGCCGTTATACGGCTCCTCAAGCGCAAGAAAATTTCCCCCAAACGGATTGCGATCGGGGGGATTCCGGGAAGCGGTAAAAGCACCCTG
>CBDUYP010000084.1:0-5151 GCA_965371485.1 uncultured bacterium | reverse complement strand
TTGATAAAGGTCTTTTTGCGACGGGTCTGAGGCATTAACCATTTTCATGTAATTATCGAGAGGAAACTTCACGTCCATATTGATCCGGTGCTCGTCGGGTAAAAGAAACGTGTAATCCGGTTTTGTGGCAACGGTTTCCTGCTTTTTCTGCTTTTTATAATTGACCCCTTCAATCAACCCGGCATACTGAATGATATCTTCAGCCATGCGTTCACCCCATTGACCGCGCAGCTTGACGTTCCCGAGGATGTTATTCAAATGAGACGTTGTCTCCTGCAATTTCACGGTTGCCTGGGAGGCGTTCTTTAATTCGTTTTCCAGATTCCCGTATTTTCGGGAACGATCCTGCTCAAATTCATGCATCAAATTTTTGTACTTTTCCAATTGCGCGTTAAGGCCCTGCACCGAACTTTCCACAGCCTGTTTTCGCGTCTCTAACTCCGTAACCGCTTTATTCTGTTCCACGGCAAAACGTTCCTGCGCCAGTTTCAAAAACTGATCCTGATTGAACTGCATCTCCTCGCGCATTTTCTTTTCAAGAAAAACAGCCTGGTCGCGGGATTGTTGTTTCAATACGCGCAACAGGACAAACAAAATACCAACGACAAGCCCCAATCCGGAAATAACACCAAGAATAATCCAACCGATTGTATTCATAATTCCACCCCTTTGAATATTTACATCGCCCTGTGAATAGCCTTTTCCCCGAATTTATCTTTAATCGCGTCAACGGCCCTGTGAACATCTTCCATTTTATCCTCTGCCGGATCGTCAAATAAACTTTCCTTCACATACGGATCATGAAAGTTGGAAACCCTGACGCCTAACAAACGGATCCGCACTCCGGGCCGCGCTGTCGTGTAAAATTCATGAAAAATATCTTTCGCATTTTGATAAATGACATCGGTATAATTGGTCCGCTGATTAAGGGAATGAGCCCGCGTGTAGGTCTGAAATCCCGTGAGGCGTATCTTGACCGTCAAAGTCTTTCCCTTTAAGCCGGTTTTTCTTAACCGGCGCGACACCTTCTCGCTCAATGACGAAAGAACCGCGTGGATGTCTTCCCTATTGTGTGTATCCACGTCAAAGGTATGTTCGTGGCTGATGGATTTGACCTCATCATCATCGACAACTTCCCGCGGATCAATCCCGTTAGCCAAATCATACAGGTGCCTGCCGTGTTCGCCGAAATTCTCCTGCAGGCGTTCCTGCGGCGTACGGGCCAAATCCCCGATGGTTTGAATTCCCATCCGGTTAAGAGATTGACGTGTTTTCGGCCCCACACCCCACAATCTGTCAATCGTCAGCGGCGAAAGAAAGTTAATCACCTCTCCCTCTTTGACCTCAAGCAGGCCATCCGGTTTGCAGTAATCCGAGGCAATCTTGGCTACCATCTTCACAGGAGCAATCCCGGCCGAAGCCGTCAATCCCGTGCGTGTTTTGATCTGTTCTTTCAACCGCAGGCCTGTCGCGTAAGGCGTTTTAAAAAGGTGATAACTTCCGGTGATATCCAAAAATGCCTCGTCGATACTGACAGGTTCCACGTCAGGAGTAAAGTTATCGAATACCGCAAAAACCTCCCGCGAAACAGCCCGGTATTTCGCCCCGTCGCCCGGCAGAAAGACCGCGTGAGGGCACCGCTTGTAAGCCATTGATATCGGCATGGCCGAATGGATGCCGTATTTGCGCGCCTCGTAAGAGCACGTCGAAACAACGCCGCGTCCTTTTCCCCCTTTGGGATCCGCCCCGATAACAACAGGTTTCCCGGCAAGAGAAGGATCATCACGCTGTTCCACAGCAGCAAAAAAAGCATCGAGATCCACGTGGATAATAACTCTCATGAGGAATTCATTATACATCTCTTTCGCATTCTGTTCAACGGGCAGGGCGCGCACACAGGTTTGGGTTTGCAAAAATCCTTACCCACCCGCACGATCAGGGCATGGTATTCATTAAACACCGGGATATCTGTTTTGAGATGATCCATGAAGATTCTCTGCGCGACATGATAATCCGCCTCCTGCTCAAGGACATAATGACGAAAGAAAACTCTTTGCGTGTAAGCGTCGATAACAAAAACCGGTTTTCCAAAGGCATACAATAAAATCGAATCCGCTGTTTCCGGGCCGATACCGTTAACGGATAGGATCTTCTTCCGCAAAGAAGGCAGCGGTTCTTTAGCCATCTTTGCCAGGCGGCCGTCATATTCCTCAAATAAAAATATGATGAAATTCTTTAAACGTTTCGCCTTTATGTTGAAATAACCCGAGGGCTTGATGAGGGCAGCCAGCTTTTTTATGGGGATATCCCTGAGGGCCGGGGGCGTCAGGACACGCGCTTTTTTCAAATGAGCTATCGCCCGCTCGACATTTCCCCAATTCGTGTTCTGCGTCAGGATAGCGCCGACAATGATTTCAAACGGAGTATCCCCGGGCCACCAGTCTTGCGGGCCGAACCGCGTGAAGAGTCTGTGATAAATTTTTTCTAAAACTTTCGTTGTCTTCCCTGCCATACGCGATCGCTGCCGGCGTTATCCTTCCCGGTTTCTTGCGGGCTCATGCTTCCAATGGTGCAGTTTTTCGTTCTTATCAAAGTAGAGGTAAACCTTATCGGAATCAAAAAATCTTTTGGCATAACGGTAAAGCCAAAGACGATACGACCTGCCCTCCCTAACCACGTCTTTGACAAACACAGGATCACCGAAATTTTCCAGAAAGCTTTCCTGGTCGGGGTATTGATTGAGGGCATCGGTTTTGACAACTTTCAATAATTCTTCAAACCGTTGATCCTGTGCCTCGATATACGCGGCTTGCCTGTCCTTATCTTGAGAATACGCCTTCAGGGTCAGCAGCTGCTGCAAATGCGACAGCTTGGCACAGCCGGATAAGAATATCATGAGGATAAAGAGAGGGATTATTCCACGCACGACACAATTATAACACAGGCGTTCTGTTTGCTAATACTTTTCTGGGGGGATATCTCGTTTTTTTAGACCTCTTCAAATTCCCGTACGGTAAAGCGTTCTTTAAATTCCAAAGGATCTCGGGAATAATCATAACTGATATCTCCCGCGTCTTCGTTTTGATCCGCTTGCCCTGTTCCAGGCTGGGCGAGACCGAGGAGAACAGGCAGGTTAACCGGAGTGACATTAATAATAATCGGAATAAATCCGTCAATATGCATGTTTTCAATCGGCTGCATCTCAACCGGCAAAGGCACCCCGTTGCCGTCGCGCTTGATTTGAAGATCCAAGAGATCAGGGTTAAGATTGATACCACCGGGGATGTTCTCCAGAGGGGAACTCCCTTCTTTTGTCTTAATTTTGTTTACATAATGTTTTAAGATCGAATCTATTTCCTCGGGCATAAGCATATCATCTTCTCCCTTTGGCGGAAGAAACAACTCTATCTGTTCCGGTAGAATGTTGGCTCCCTTTGTCACTTGTAGATATTTCGCCATAAATCCAATAACAAAACTTCTGAATTTAAAATTATATTTTTCTTCCCCCACATCAACAGATGCTTCAAACATTTTCCCCCAGTCAAGCGGATAGCCGTTCTTTTGAAATGCCTCAATAATCCACAATAATTGTGCTTTAGCCTCAATATCTGCCCCAACAATATAGGAATACATTTTTATGCCCTCCTCTATGCTCCCCTCCAACTCCCTTTTCTTTCTTTTCATATTCTTTTTTTGATTTCTCGATTGATAAACAGCAAAAAAACTTGTCTCTGCAACAAACTTGTCAACAACTTCTTCAACGCCATAAGGTAAAAAATTATGAATAATTTTATAAGACAAGAATTTTATAAAATCCTCTGTGGAAATATTCTCTGCTAAATCTGTGTCTACATAAAAACGATTATCTGTAAGTCTTGTTTTCGATGCCCACCCTCTCTCAAATCGGGCATAAAGAAGAATTTTGCCAATTAATTTTTTATAATCCTCTTGTGTTAATAGGGAGAAAGTCTGTTGATACCTGGCTAAAACCGCCAAAAGATACTTCCGTAAATCTTTTTCGCGCTTCGGGGAATCCAAAATAGTTTTCATGGATGAAGGCAAGTTGTCTAATATCCTTTGGATTTTTTTAGAATATTGTTTGTTAAATATCCCTTCAACATCAAGAAGAAAAGGGTTTTCCTCTTTGACCTCTCGAACGATTGCCTCTAAATCACTTTCTTTGATATAAAATCTAATATGGTGTAACATCTTGTCAACATCACCGGGATATCTGTCTAAATCTCTGATAAATTCATCCTTTCCCCCTCGGAGGACAACTAATTTCTCAAACTTTTCTCTGCCGATAGCATGGATATGACTAAAAATATTCCCAAATGCGTATAAATTCTTCGTAAATAATCTTCGGGTTACATCTTCCCCAATATATTTTGCATATTTCTTAAATTCCTTAACACCCATTTCTTCAACTGTATTTATGGCTTCAGAAAAAGAATACATACTGCTAAGCGTGAATTGCAAATTACCTCCCAAAATTACACCGGCAGCTACTCGTCGCAGATCCATAAAGTCAATAAATTCGTTAAATTGGTCTAAACCCATCTCCTGAATGTTCCAAAGAGAATTCGAAAACCAGATAGGATTTCCAAAAGCTTCTTGAATAATATCGAAGCCGAAAAGCATTTCAGCCTCGTAATATACTACACGAAATCGCTCCAGACCACCCATTCGGGAAATCACTTTCATGAAATGCATAATAGACTCGATATCTTTCTTGTATTGGGCAATCACCGCATCCTCGGTAAAAAGAAAAACTAATTCATCAAAATATTTCTGAAAATTATCAGAACCAAAATAGGTAGGAATTCTTAACAAAGTTTGCACCGTGTCAGAGATATTCGCTTTTTCATCTAACAAAGAATAAAGGACGACATCTTTCTCAACAGCTTTACTGAGTATCCCAAGCGATTCATTAAGATTAACCTCTTCGACATCGATATTGTGGATGGAAGAGAATTTTCCTTGATAAAATCCGCGGACAAATTCCAGGAACCAATAAGCATTGAAATTCTCCTCGAACTTATCTTTAGTAACAAAATCCCTTATTGCGATGGAATGACTTTTGAACTTTTCTAAGTCCATATCTAAGCTATGAAGATGTGAAATAATCGAGGTGAAATCCAAAGGATCCTT
>CBDUYP010000083.1:0-5181 GCA_965371485.1 uncultured bacterium | reverse complement strand
ACTCAGGCATGACCTGCCTAAGACAAAAGGAGGGATGGATCATTTTATTTTTGATGCGAGTACCGGAGAATTCTTTACTAATGCGGCTATCCCGGATGGTGAAGATCCAAGCATGTGGACCGTTTCTTCAGGGGCTCAGTATGATTTGACAGAAAAGATAAAAATACACGGTATCTGGGAATATACCAACGACTTTACGGCTGCAACTGGTGATTTTCCACGCGCGCTACTCAATGAGTCGAGTTTTACCACCTTTACAGAAAATGGACAGACTTTTCGCAGGGAACTGCGGTTTTTGAATAGGCCGGGGGCCTTTGATTTGCCTCCTTATGAACATCATAATATTTTTAAGGCAGGGCTTGAGTTTCGTCCGATAGAAAAACTCGAGATGTATCTGGATTATGCAAGGAATCCCAATGAATATGCCGGAAAGATCGATAATAATATGAATCATGTGGGTCTGGAGCTTAATTACAAGCCGACATCCCGCCTGGGAATGTCTTTTAAGTATACTTTTTCAAGAAGCAATGATATTTTTCATCTAAACAACAGCGGAGAAACGGTTTACGAGACTCACCATAATGTTTTTGCGGAAATCAATTACAAGACAAGCGAGACAGACCGGTTTATCCTTCAATACGGGGTCGGGATGTCTCCGACAGTCGCGTCAATGACCTTTGACCCGCACGGCGGGTCCCTGGCAACGCTTGATACCCAGCACATTTTCAGGCTTCGTTATCAAAAGAGTTTTTGAGAATTTTTGTAAAAGTGTTATAATTAGATAAATCCCTGCTGTGTGCGTTAGCGGCAAATATAAAAGAACCAAGCAACGTGAACGGGATGCCTGCCTTCTAAGATATTCGAGAATATTTTAGAGAGGTTCCCACCTGATGAAAAGGTTCACTTTATAGAAACGCCCGACGGCACCGCGGGGATTATTCCTTTTAGGCCCCTTCCACAGACCTCTTATTCGCTGCACTTGGGTGAGAACAAAATTCAAATTGTATATTCCCCTGAAAAGTGATAGGATATACCGTATTTTAAATGGATTGTTTTACGTGTTGAAAGAGACAAAAACAACGATTCGGGAAAAAACATTAAACTTATTGAGAAACCAAAAGGAGGAAGACAGGCTTGAAAAAAGCCTGGTGATTTTGGAGCGGTTTTTTGAGGTTCCGGAATTTCAGAGTTCAAAGACAATTCTCTTTTACGCATCCTTTGATGGAGAAGTAGAAACTTTTGAAATGATGAAGCGAGCACAAAAATTTGGAAAAAAGATAGCCCTGCCGGTTATAGAGCTAAGCGGGAGGGAAATCCGGCCTGCCTTAGTGACTAAGCTAGAGGAAGACTTAGAAGAAGGTCCTTATGGTATTAAACAACCCCGACACGACAGAGCGGAATTTCTGGATTTAAAAGAGATTGATCTGTGTGTTGTCCCCGGCGTTGCCTTTGATAAAAAGAATCATCGTTTGGGGCGTGGAAAAGGGTTTTATGACCGTTTCTTAAAGAATCTTCCCAGGGATACGCCTCGTGTAGGCCTTGCCTTTGATTTCCAGATTGTTGACTGCTTGCCCCATCAAGACCATGATATTCCGGTCTCTCGCGTTATTACCAATTAAAGTACCCACATAAAGTACCCACATTATTTAAAGAGGGGAGCGAAGACTCATGTTACATCCTGAAATGAAACTGTATATAGAGTTGGGCGTAGCGCTTTGTATCGGCAGCACCATAGGTTTTTTATTAAGAGCGTATTTGGGCGGCAAGAAATTAAAGAAGGCCGAACAAAAGGCCAAAAATCTCACGGAGTTTGCCGCAAGAGAAGTTGAAAGCCGCAAAAAAGAGACGGAGTTGGCAGCAAAAGATCTTATGCTTAAACTGCGTCAGGATTTTGAAAAAGAAACAAAGGATCGCCGGGAAGAGACCGGCGCGGCTGAAAAAAGAATATTGCAAAAGGAAGAAAACCTTGATAAACGCGTAGACCTGTTGGAGAAAAAAGAAAAAGATATCAATAATCGTGTCGGCGCGTTACATAAAGAAGAAGAATCAATACAGGGAAAAAGCGCGGAGCTGATGAAGTTGATTGAAGAGGAGAAAAAGCGGCTTCTGTCAATATCTTCCATGACATCGGAAGAGGCTAAAAAGCTGCTTCTTACGCGTCTTGATACGGAATTAACTCAGGAAAAGGCATCGCGCATCCGGCGCATGGAAGAAGATACGAAGAATGAGAGTGATAAAACGGCCCGGCAAATTATCAGCCTGGCGATACAAAGATGTGCCTCTGACCATACCGCCGAAACAACCTTAAGTGTTGTAAGCCTGCCGAGTGATGAGATGAAGGGCCGTATTATCGGAAGAGAGGGACGCAATATCCGGGCATTGGAAATGGCTACCGGCGTTGATATTATTATCGATGATACGCCGGAAGCGGTGACGATTTCCGGATTTGATATGTCAAGGCGCGAAATTGCCCGGATTGCCCTTCAAAATTTGATTTCCGATGGACGCATTCATCCCGGGCGGATTGAAGAAGTTGTTGAAAAGGCCAAAAAAGAGATCGAGAATCGCATTAAAGAAGAAGGCGATAAAGCAGTCTTTGATTTAGGTGTTCACGAAATGCATCCCGAGTTGATAAAGCTCATAGGAAAATTGAAGTATCGGACAAGTTTTGGGCAGAACGGTTTGGTCCATACCAAAGAAGTCGCACATTTGATGGCTATTATGGCCTCTCAGTTAGGGCTGGAACCCCAAATCGCCATTCGCGCAGGTCTGCTTCATGATATCGGTAAAGTCGTTGGACAGGATGTTGAAGAAGGAACGCATGCGGTTGTGGGCGCGAATTTAGCCCGCAAACATGGCGAAAATGAACAGGTCGTTAATGCCGTGGCCGCACATCATGATGAGGTTGAATGCAATACGATTTACGGTGTTTTGGTGTGCGCGGCAGATGCTATCAGTGCCGCCCGTCCGGGGGCAAGAGCAGAGACTCTGGAAATTTACGTCAAGCGGCTGGAAAAATTAGAAAAGATCGCCAGTACATTTAAGGGCGTAGATAAGGCCTATGCTCTGCAAGCCGGGCGAGAAATCCGTATTATGGTCAGTCCTGACAAAATCAATGATGATGAGTCCATCGTTATGGCGCGGGATATCCGTAAACGCATTGAACAAGAATTAGAATATCCCGGGCAGATTAAGGTGATTGTTCTCAGAGAAACGCGGGCTATTGAGTTCGCAAAATAGGCAGGTAGAAGGAAAATATGAAAATTCTATGCATCGGAGATCTTGTCGGAAAATCCGGGCGGAAGCTGTTGGAAGGACTTCTGGACGGCTTGAAAAAAGAGTTGAGCCTTGATTTTATAATCGTTAACGCGGAAAATGCGGCCGGCGGGTCCGGCATCACTCCCCGCATTGCCAATCAATTGTTTCGACTGGGATGCGATGTCATAACATTAGGCGATCATGTCTGGGACCATCAGGAAATAAATGCCTATTTGGATGAAAAGGAAAACATTATACGGCCTGCCAATTTCCCCGAAGGCACACCGGGAAAAGGATGGTGTGTTGCCAAGACAGTTTCAGGCGCCAAGATCGGTGTAATAAATCTTTTAGGCAGGGTTTTTATGCGATATAATACAGAATGTCCGTTTAGGGCACTGGAGAAAATTGCAGAACACATCCGCAAGGAGACCCACATCATTCTTGTTGATTTTCATGCGGAAGCAACGAGTGAAAAGGTGGCAATGGGTTTTTTTATTGACGGGAAAGTTTCCGCGGTTTTTGGGACGCATACGCATATCCAGACAGCTGATGAGAAAATTTTGCCCCGGGGAACCGCCTATATTACGGATGCGGGAATGAGCGGGCCCTATGATTCTGTTATCGGGCAGCATAAAGAAAAAATCATAAAACGATTCTTAACCTGCATACCGGCGCGGTTTGAGGTTGCTAAAGACGACTCCTGTTTGCACGGCGTGGTTGTTGATATTGATGATCAAACAGGATTGGCCCGTAATATTACAAGAATACAGAGGAAGATAGCATGAGTTATTGGGAAGGACTAAACCGCAGAAAATTTCCCCGGATGAAGTATCCTTGCATTGTCATGATTCGACTCGGACAAGGAACAGGGGATACCATTTTAACGCATACAGAGAATATCGGCATCGGAGGGATTTGTGTCATCACCAAGCAAAATATAAAATTATTCACTCCCGTTAAGATAGAGTTGGATCTTTTAGACCTTGGCGAGCATATGAAATGTCAGGGAAAGGTTGTTTGGTCGATTCGTAGAAAAGAAGCTGTTGAGAAGAAGAAATCCTTTTATGATATCGGAATAGAGTTTATGAACCTCGGTGAAAAAGAGACACGTCGATTAGAAAAAATCATTTCCTGCCTTGTTAAAAAAAGCAAAAGAAAATAACCTTAGATGAGAGTCAGATTCGCACCCAGCCCCACGGGCTATCTGCATATCGGCGGTGCCCGCACAGCCCTTTTTAACTGGATGTATGCAAAGGCCCAGGGAGGGGCATTTGTCTTACGCATCGAGGATACGGACAGAGAGCGCTCGAAAAAAGAATTTCTCGATGAGATATTAGAAAGCCTGACGTGGTTGGGCTTAAGTTGGGATGAGCTTTACCGGCAAAGCGAACGGTTTGATATTTACCGGGAGCATGCACAAAAACTTCTTGAAGAAGGCAAGGCTTACAAAGAAGGGGAAGCGGTCATTCTGAAAATGCCCCGGCAGGAGGTTAAGCTTTACGACCTTATTCGGGGGGAGATTGTTTTTGATACGGAAACGTTAAAAGATCAGGTTCTGCTGAAATCAGACGGCTCTCCGGCGTATAGTTTCGCGTGTGTGGTCGACGATGCCTTGATGGAAATTTCCCACGTTATCCGGGGAGAAGATCATATCTCCAACACGCCGAAACAGATTGTGATGTATCAGGCGTTGGGGTTTAAGATTCCCAAATTCGCGCATTTGCCTCTCATCTTGGGTTCCGACGGGGGAAGGCTCTCCAAGCGGACGGGTGCGGTTGCTGTCAGCGATTATAAAAAACAGGGCTTTCTTCCCGAGGCGTTAGTTAATTATTTGATGCTTTTAGGCTGGTCTCCGGGGAATAATCAGGAGATGATCAAGCTCGACGCGGCGGTCAAGAAATTCTCCGTTAAGAAAGTTAATAA
>CBDUYP010000082.1:0-5239 GCA_965371485.1 uncultured bacterium | reverse complement strand
GCTCAATGAGTTCAAAACCCAGATCGCGGACATCCAGGACAAAAAAAGAGCGTTAATGGAAGAATCCCTCGGGACTTCGGCAAAGCACACCGAAGAAGTCAGTGTGGATAAGGGAAAGATTGCCACCTTAAGAGACGAAAGAAAAGCAGTCAGAGAACAGCTCAAGGCTCTGGAAGCAAAAATAAAAGAATTAAGGACACAAGGCGCGGACAAGGTCGAGGCCCTAAGAAGCGAGCGAGAAACCCTGCGTAAAAAAATTGATCAGATCAACGAACAGATGGACGCTGTCAAAGAAGGAGCACCCGCAACCGTAAGCACAGAGGGACAAGGCGAGGCAAAAAACCTGGCATCAGCGATCGGCGAACTGGATATTAAGGTTCTGTCCCTGACAAAGAGTGCCGATAAGGTCACGCCTGAATTTGAGGCGCAGGAAAAAAATCTTGAAGATTTGACACACGCCAAAGAGAAACTTTCTCTTGAGATCGCGGACCAAAAGAGTGCCATCGCGCCTCTTGATGAAATCAAAAGAAAGATCGCGTCGCTGGAACAAGAAAAAAATTCTCTCCGGGAATCTCTTAATGCCGCGTTAAGCCAGAAAGAATCATTGATCAAAAACTCGAAAAATGCCGATGCGGGCACAGAAGCCATTCTGAAAACGATTGAGGATGCCGAGAGAGGATTAAATCAAACAAGAGGTGCCATTGAAGCGATTGAAATAAACGCATCCGGTTCCCGGGAAGAACTTGACAAGGCTGTGCGCAGCAGGGAGAACACTTTAAGTGAATTCCACAGATTGAAGACAGAGATGGATTCCATCATAGACAATATCAAAACAGACCGCGATATGATCGAGAAGGAAAAAAGCCCGGCTGAAGAGACCCGGAAGGAAGTGGAGGAAACACGCAAGCAGTTAACAGAGGCGATGAGTATCCTGACAGGCAAGACCGGTTCTGTGGACAGCCTGAAACTCGAGATAGTTTCTTCCGGTGACGAACAGCAGGATATCACCGAAAGGATCCGTTCTCTTGACATGGAGCTTAAAACAGTGACCGCGGCCATTGACGGGATCGAATCCAACAGGGAGCCGAAAGCCGTGCGGTTGAAATATCTCATATGGGCGCAAGGAACCACAAAAGAAAAACTTGAAAGTTTAAAATTCCGCGGGCACTTGGAGAAAATGAACGCGGAATTAAAAAAACTCAGAGATACCCGGGAGCTCTATGACGAATATAACGATCTCACAAAATCAAAGGAAGAATTAAAAGAACGCACCGGTGAATTGAAAAGTTATTTTGAGATTGAGACGAAATTGATGACGGCTGAACAGGCAAGACATGAGGCCATGGCTCAGGCAAGTGAAAATGCCGAAACGGCCGAACAGCAGGAAGCCATGATAAAACGTCTCGAAGAGAAATACAGGGATTGTGAAGAGGACAGGGTACAAATCAAAGGGATGCTGGATGAGGTAACCCACCGGTTTGAACTGGCAGGGAAGAGATGGGGTAAGATCGAAGACCTTTCAAGGATCGAGGATTCCCTGGAGCTGAAAATCCGCAACTCCCGTGATCAGTTTGGCTCCTTAGAGAGAATAGGCGATAAGGCTAACCGCCTCGAAAAAGAAAACGCAGCGTCCAAAGAACGCGTGAAAAGTCTTGAAGAAACCTGCAACACACTCCATGAGGAGAAGAGGTCTCTGGAAACCGCTTTGGAAAGGACAAAAAGTGATTTCGAAGGAGCGCTGACATTGGTAAAGAAATCCAGAGACGAAGCAAAGAAATTTCTTTATTCTGAAGTATAAGCAAGCGAAGCGAGTCTAATTTGAGGAGGTACTCTGATGCCGAAACGAAAAACAAAGATACAGAAAAAAGCGAGGGTTGAAGCCACGCCTGTAAAGAATCAATCAGACGCAAAATTTAAGGAGTTTAAAAGTGAATTGGATGCTTTGCGCAAGGAAAAGAAATCGTTTAAAAGCGATTTGTCGAAGATGAATAAAAAAGTAATAAAACTGACAAAGATAGTGACGCCGCCCAAACGCACTCAACTCGACCTTTTGGAAGAGATTGAAGCTGACTTAAATACGAAACATACCGTTATCAAGACGATGAAACACGATTTACTGGAGGCCCAGAAGAGAATAGGAAACACCGACAAAATTTTCAAAGCCAAAGATGAGCGCATCGAAGAATTGGAGATAACAGTGTCCCGGCTCAAGAGAATCAACGCGGATCAAAGAAAATATTTAATCGACCTAGAAGAATCCGACCAGGCCAAAGATGCACAGATCGTAAAATTAAGAAAGAACCCCATGTCTTCTCCTGCATCTTCTCAGGAGACACCCGTGATGGCCGTAAAAGAATCAGAGGAGAAAGCAGCTGTCATTGCAGAGGAGAAAGCAGCTGTTATTGCGGCCAAGGATGCACAAATCGCTCATCTGAAAGAAAAAACATCCGGCCTGGAAAACTCAACCCGAATAAAAAATGGAGAAATCAGAGGACTTCAAGAAGAGATCTTTGATCTTCAAACGAAGACAGCAAACTTAGAGGAGTCCATCAAAGAAGAAGGGGAAGAAGAATCCATCGCAGAGAAGGATAACGAGATCGCCGGTCTCAAGGCGGATATTGCCTGGCTAAAAGAATTAAATGATACCCTGAAAACGCCAAGACGAATCGTTTTTGTAGATAAAAAGGATTAGACCGTAGATGGCAGCCATACTTGTTGTTGATGACGAAGACATCCTGCGAAACACATTAAAACGCGCCCTCAACCGGGATGAGATGACGGTGACCACGGCTTCGTCAGCCAAAGAAGGGCTGGAGTTGCTTAAAACAACAGCCTTTGACTTGATTATTACTGATGTCAAGATGCCGGAGATGGATGGCCTCAAATTCTTAAGAAAAGTCAAAGCGAAAGATTCCGAACTCCCCGTTATCGTCCTGACCGGGTTTGCCACCGTCGAGATGACAAAAGATGCCCTTCAGCACGGAGCATTCAATTTTATTACAAAACCTTTTGACGTCGAGAACATCCTGAGTATTGTCAAGAAAGGCCTCGACCTCAAAAAAAAGATTGTCACAAACAGGGAGATCGCCGCTTTCACCAAATCCGCCTTTGATATCGAGATCCCAAGCCGGTCTGACCTTTTGGGCGGCGTCATATTTTATATCCTTGAGCAATTAAAATTAATGGATTTCAGCCATCAAGTGATCGCATCAGATATCCTGATGACATTAGATGAGTCCCTGACAAACGCGAACAAACACGGAAATAAGGGTGATGCCCAAAAGAAAATATTTATTCATACGCAGATCGATTCCGAAAAGATGGAGATTACAATCAGGGACGAGGGAGACGGATTTTCTCCGGACAAACTCGTCGATCCCCTTTCATCCGAGGGGATAGAGCGCAATTGCGGCCGCGGGGTCTTTCTTATGAAGGGCTATATGGATGAAGTGAAATTCAATGATAAAGGCAATGAAGTCAACATGGTCAAACATAACAGGAGGTGAAGAAGTGGATTTAACCGTAAGAGAAGTCGAAGGAAAAAGCGTCTTGGATGTTGCCGGCAGGATCGATTCTGTTGAAGCGGCCACGGAGTTGGGAAATGCCTTAAATAAGTGTATCTCCGACGGAAAGGTGAACATTGTCGTCAACCTTGAAGAAGTGGATTACATGAATTCCGCTGCTTTGGGAAGTCTCATCTCCGCGAAGAAGGCGACAAAAGAAAACTCAGGTGCCTTAAAGCTGTCCAATCTGCAGTCATTTGTTATGGAAGTGTTTAAGAAAAGTCAGCTTGTGCAGGTATTTGACATCGTTGATACTGTTGAAGATGCCGTTAAGGCATTTTAAAACAACATCAGGTGAAACCGAGAACCACGAGCGTTATATCGTCCTCATGAGGAATACATTCACAGTAAGTCGACAAAGCGCTTATGATCTCAGTGATAAGATCCATGGAAGAGACAGCCGTATTTTTCATAATGATATCGTTGAGACGTTCTGCTCCAAAAAGCTCTTTCTTTGAATTGACAGACTCAATGATACCGTCTGTTGCAAGAATGAGTTTATCCCCCTTGTTAAGCTGCAGGCAATCTTCAACAAATTTGGTATCCGTATCTATCCCCAAAAACGGCGATTGAGCGGGTATCTCTTCAATTTTCTGAGTCTGTGCATTGAACCTCAACAGCGGTTCGTGACCCGCGTTGACATACTTAAAGGTCATGGCATCCAGATCTAAAGACCCGTAGATCATACTCACAAAATTGTTAGTCGGGATGTGCCTTGAAAGGATATCGTTTATCGCGGAAAGTGCCGAAATATAAGGAATCTGTTGTTTGTTTAAATAAAGAAGCATGACCTTAACCATGGTCATGACAAAACCCGCGGGCAGGCCATGGCCCGAGACATCCGCGATCACAATGCCGAGTTTATTGTCTTCCATATCGATATAGTCGTAATAATCCCCGCCGACCGCGGATGATGCCAGATAGACGGCAGCCGCGTCCAGACCTTCACGCTGCGGAGGACCGTCAGGCAAGAGTTTTTGCTGGACAAGCGATACGATTTTAATTTCCTCATTGATGGTGGCTTGCGCTGTCTTAAGCTCACCGATGGCCTTCTCAAGATCCGTGGTCCTTGCTTTGACTTTGTTCTCCAATTCTTTATTGATTGTCCCCAGTTCTTCCGTGAGGTTCCTATTCTTTCTTATAAGGTGATAGTTCTTAACGGCCTTGTCAATATCAACGAGAAGGGCCTCGATGTCCTCGATGGGCTTGCGCATAAAATCATAGGCGCCGTATTTCACGGTTTGAACCGCAGAATCAAAATCCCCGTGACCCGTCAGCATGATGATCGGAAGATCTGCGTTGATGTCTTTTGCCTTTTTAAGGACTTCCAGCCCGTCCATGCCCGGCATTTTAAGGTCCAGAAAGACAAGGTCAGGCTCAATCTCCTTGATCGCCGTAAGCCCGTCAAGACCGTTTTCTGCGCAGTGGAATTCATATCCCCGGCGCGGCAGGAACCTCTTGAAAAGATTCCTGATAACATCCTCGTCGTCGATAATCAATATTTTACCTTTGGTTTCCATACGTTTTATCATTATAGCATGCTCCTGTCTTCTTGGCATCTATATTTTAAATACAAAAGGGGATATGTGAATAGGGGGAAGGTACTTTATCATGAGTTATTCCCGTATCGAAATTTCTTTGAAATTTCGATACTATAAATCAATAAAAGGAGACAT
>CBDUYP010000081.1:0-5260 GCA_965371485.1 uncultured bacterium | reverse complement strand
AAATTCAACGCCGTTCATAGCCTTGATATCCCGGACGCGGGCCTTAACATGATACTTTTTCTCAACCTTGCGGGTAATACGCGCAAGAACTCTTTCCATTTCCTTGGCAGACAATTCTTTGTAATGCTTTTGAAGGAACTCTTCAGGGTCAGGCATCTCTTTGAGGTGTTTTAACGGTGAAAGGGCCGCAGCCATCGCGCTTACTCCGGCGGCAAGAACAGCGCTGCGCTTTAAGAAATCCCGTCGCCCCATGGGGATCTCGGAAAAAACTTTATCTGGCGGATTGTCATTCATCATTAGTTATTGTGCAGCCCCGCCCGCGAGGCGTCAGGATTAATAGGCGCGGGCGCCGGTTCCATAGGTTTAAATTTTGGCGAATGAGGGTCGTGACAGGCCGTGCACGTGACCTTGGTGGATTCCCCTCGAGTTTTATCCCAGTATCCGGCAGGACGTCCGTGAACACCGATCGCCCAATCCCTGTATTTGGGGCCGTGACATTTTTGACATAATAATTCAGTTTTCGCGAAAGGAATCTCAGCCCCGCTGTGATGAATAAAGGCTTCCTGCTTGGAAGGATGGTGACAGTTGTAACAGCGGTTATTGATGCCATGATCGAGCCGGATATTTTGATGCGTGGTCATCCGGGTTTTGGGTTCCATTGACGGGCTCATATGCCGATGGCAGGAATTGCATTCATAGGAGAACCCGGCCTGTTGAAGTTTGGGAACCGTCAGCAAGGGATCGCGGACGGTATCATTGGCGATAAATTTTTCAGCGACAAGCGGGTTTTCTTTAATGACGCGGGGTTTACCCCAGAGATCAAAAATAAAACACAAAGACAGCGACAAAAAGACAATAACGACCGCCCAGCGGTAATCTATTTTGGCAGGTTTCATTGACATTATTATCAATCAGTATATAGGGATTTGCCGCTCACAAGATATTTTTTATTTAATAATTCTGATAATATTTTCTTATCGGAGCCGCATCTCATCCTCCTGCCACAGGAGGGATAAAGATGACGGTGTCGCCTGACTTTAGGGATGTTTCCCATTCGGTAAATTCATCGTTGATGGCCACGCGCAAAGAATCTGCTGATAAGCTGAATCCGTGCTTCTTTTTAAGTTCGTCGTATAATTCCGCGGCTGTCGACGCGGTGGTCGTTATTTCTTCGCTGCGACAGCCTCTCTGCTCCCTTAAAATGGCATAATACTGGACAGAAACAGTTTCTTGTTTATTGTTCACTTTGTCTTAAACTTTCAATGGCTGATTGATATTCTTCAGGAGTATTAATATTGTCCAATGTTGCTTTATCAGATTGTTGAAGCAATTTGACATCAGAATTGATGAGTATCTTGCGCGGGCAATTCATGCCTTTATGCAGAAACTCTAAAAGGCGTGTCTTTCCTGCAGGCTCATAAATGGCACATAAAGGCTCCGGAAGGGTACCTGTGCCCGTCAGGGTATCGTGCGTGCTGGTGTAAGCCGTGGCGAATTTTTGAGGGTCTCTGTTTTTAATCAGTGTTTCAAGGGCTTGCTTATTGATGTAAGGCAAATCACACGCCAGAACCAGCCATCCTGCGTCAGGGTATTCGTGCATTGCTGAGAGAATGCCTCCCAAAGGGCCGATCCCGGAAAATTCATCGCGGTCATGGATTTGAGGAAACCTGTCCTCCTCCCTGCTCATGGCCTGGTCATTTCGATTGGACAGGAATACTTTTTCGCAGCACGAGGAAAGAAGGTCAAAACAAAAGACAGATTGTTTTTTATCGTGATATTTGAGCGCGCTCTTGTCCTGCTTCATCCGCGTGCTTTTCCCGCCGATAAGGACGAGCCCGTACAAAGGTGTTGGATGTGTTACTGTTACCATCGGTAAAATTTCACGGCACAGCCGGCCTTAAACGGTTTTTTGTCCGCGGACAATTCCACAAAACCCCGCGCCTGCGTCAGTGAAGCGTAATCTCCTGACCCGGTATGCGCAATCGGAGTTGCCTCCATGAGGCCTTCCGGATTGCAAGACACCACGACAGGAACAAAATATGTTAAATCTTTTTTTGCCTCGACGGGTTCGGATAGAACCGCGTATTCTGAAAGCGGATGACTTAAGCCCGCGGCCTTGCGCAAATACGGTAAAACGTAGCGATAGACGCACATCTGTGTAGACACAGGATTCCCGGGCAAGGCAAAGACCGGTTTACCGTCTTTGGCTTTTCCTTCGTCTTGACTTCTGGTTAACTCTTCGGTTTGGCTTCTGGCCAAACCGAACCAGAAAGGCTTCCCGGGGCGTTGTTTGATTTTATGGAATAAGGGTTCCACTCCTGAATCTTTGAGGATTTCGGGAACAAAATCAAATTTTCCCATGGAAACCCCGCCGCTTAAAATCAGGACATCAAATTTGCAAAGGATCTCCGCCAGAGTTCTGCGCAGTTGTTCCTTGTCATCCGGAATATGAAATTGCGATACCCGGCGAAACCCGCTTTTCTTTAAAATAGCGTCAACGGCATAGGAATTTGACCGGCGGACTTGATAAACTTCAACCGCTTTATCAACATCAACCAATTCATCACCGGTCCCGACAACCGCGATCTTGGGGCCGGCCGCAACCTTTATGGTGGCCTTGCCCACGGACGCGGCAACAGCAATGTGCTGAGGGGTAAGGGGCTCTCCCTCTTTAAGCAGTATTTTTCCTTTTTTGTAATCTATGGCTTTGGGGTGGACATTTTGCATGAGTTTGGGAGTGAACCCGTCGGAAAGTTCTGCTGTGCCATCGGTAACGCGGATTTCTTCGACAGGAATGACACAGTCGCATCCATCAGAAAGAACCGCGCCTGTCATCACCTCAAGACAAGAAGTATCGTCCTTGAGGCGTAACGCGGGCACGCCTGCCTTTTGGGTTCCTTCAATACGGAAACGCCTTTGCCCCTTCTCCCATGAAGAAAAGGAAATCGCAATCCCGTCCATGGCCACACGGTGCGCCGGCGGCTGGTCCCGGTCGGCACAGACATCTTCCTTAAGGACGCGGCCATAAGCCTCTTCTAAAGGACATTCCACCTCGGGGAAGGATTGGACGTTTTGCAATATGATAGATTCTGCTTCAGAAACGCTGATCATGATCTTTTCTTTATTAAAGGAACGGTTACGCTTAAAAATAAGACTTCCGCAATAACATAAATAATCAGGGCATGGGCAATACCCGACATAAATCCGTAAGAATGCAGGCCAACGTTCAGGAGATTAACGCCGAACCATGCCCACATGACAACGATCAGGCCCAACACACTTCCTGCCGCGACTCCGACAGGGCCGATCATCCTCCCGATCTTGGCATGAAAAATCATAGCACACCACAGGATAATGAGTAAAGCCCCGTTTTCTTTCGGATCCCATCCCCAAAACCGTCCCCAGGATTGATCCGCCCAGATTCCGCCCAAGGCTGTTCCGAGAAATGTCAGGGTCAACCCGAATCCGAGAAGTCCGAGGATATTTTTTTGCGTGGCGTTAAGAAGTTTTTTATTTTTCCGGTGAACCAACGCCTGCAGGATGTAAACATGTCCCAAAATCCCGGCCAGACAGCATCCGGCGTACCCGATGGTAATCGTCAGGACATGGGTTCCGAGCCAAAAATTGGAATCCAATACCGCGACCAGCATCCGCATGGAATCCCCTTCCGCGTTGAATTTATCCGCGATCATAAGAAAAACAAGGCCGCTGACTCCCGCGACAAGGATGCCGAGCCATTTTTTATTCCTTATTTCGATGAGAAGGCCCAGCAAGACACAGAAAAAACTGACAAAGATAAAGGTCTCGTACAAATGCGTGACCGGCGGCCGGCCCATAATCAGAATTCTTAAGATCAGGGCATAAAGATGAGCCAGGAATCCAAGCAAAACAGCACTTATGCCTATGCCATAGATGATCCGTCGGGGAAATAACAGAGAGAATAAGAATGCGAAAATGGCTGCGAGGTAAAACAGCTTTGCGATGGAAAAGAGATTGAGATGATTGTAATGAACCTCCATGGGTAATCTTTCAAGATGCTTCGCCCGCGCGGGATTCACGCGGCTTGCGATAGAGCGGCTAAAGGCATACGCTGCAGCGTCGAATTGCAGTTGCTTTCCGTTCCAGTAATGCACAGGGAGATCCCGCAGAAGAGAAATTTCTTCGCGTATCACCGGATCAGAGAATCCATTTGAAATCGTGTCCCAGGGACTCAGCCAGATTTCGTCATCTTTCCCGAGTGACGGAACGATTGTCAAAGGGAGATTGGCATGGTGCGCTGACCAGTAATAAAGATTCCCGACCAATTGCGTGACTTGCTTCTCTGTTTCACTCCAGGCAGACGGTTTTTTTGACTGTAATGTTTCCATGTGTTCATTCATTTGATCCGCGCTGAGAGCAACGTCGAGAAAGCTGTATTGTCCTTTCTGCTCTTGCGGCAAGTCAAGCAAAGTAAGAATCTCCGGGCTCGATATCCCGAAATCCTGATGAGGAAAGGCAAAGGTAAAAACACGGGTAAGTTCAGTAAAAAGCTGAAGATTGTGGAAGACCCGCAGGATCTCTTTTTCAACGACGGTCCGGTTTTTCGGGTCAGTCCCTGCCGCTGCCACGGCTAATTCTTGCAGTTTATGACTCCCCGGCTCCAATTGTGCGTAACTGTAACGGCGTTTGGAGTCCGGTTCAATGCCTAATGCCATGGGGATTTGCGGATTATTGATTAAGAAAACCTTATTACCAAAGGTCATTTGCGGGGCAAACAAAAGGCGTGCTAACCATTCAACAGCGGGCTTGCGGCCGAATGAACGTCGTCCGGAAAACTGCAGTAATAAATTCCGCGCGTAAGTGTCTATCGGCTTGATGCGTCCCTGATCCATAATGGGGATCTTTTTGAATTCTTCCAGCGACGCGACCTCTTTTGGTTTTACAGCATCGATGGGGCATATGGGTTGGGCAGAAGCAACCGAAGATATCAACAATCCCGCGACGGTGAGTCCTATGATTTTTTTAAATTTCGGTTCGATCATTTTTTCTGTTTTTTCCAAAACGCCATCACAAGAAAATGGATAATAAGCCCGGCAAACGTTACAAACGTCGCGATATACGGCAATAAGCGCCCGGAATTTTTGACAACCGCCAGTGTCGAGTACTCCCTCCCTGCCTCATCAATCTGATATGAAGATTGATAAAGCGCGTAATCTTTGTAACGGAACGGTTTATTCATGGAAATCACAATATCCCGCCAAACGCTGTTGGCTTGAATCGC
>CBDUYP010000080.1:0-5263 GCA_965371485.1 uncultured bacterium | reverse complement strand
CTTAAAATCGTACATGACCTCCTGGATTTCTCAAAAGTCGAGGCCGGCAAGTTGACGCTGGAAAAAATCAGTTTTAATCTCAGGGGTATTCTTGAAGAAGTGTTTAAGATTATCCGTACCCGCTTGATCCGAAAACCCATCAATCTTTTTTTTGATGTCCATAACGACATCCAGGATCATTTTATCGGTGATCCGGTACGGTTAAAACAGATATTCATAAACCTGTTGGACAACGCGATCAAGTTTACGAAAGCCGGCGAAGTCAGCCTGTCGGTTACCATGGATGGGCAGCAGCCCCCGCTTGTCGGACAATCCCAGCTGCGTTTTGTTGTGTCGGATACAGGGATCGGCCTCTCTGAGGAAAGTAAATTGTGTGTCTTTGAATCTTTTACCCAGGCCAATGCTGCCACAACCCGGTTGTACGGAGGAAGCGGATTGGGTTTGACGCTCTGTAAAAATTTTGTCGAGAAGATGAAGGGGAAAATGTGGGTGGAATCTGAGCTGGGAGAGGGGAGCCGGTTTATTTTTACCATCCCGATGCAGGAATCACAAAAAGGTTTCCCTGTCTCATCGCAGGCGGTTTCTCCGTTGTCCGCGTTTTGTGGAACCGAGATCATGGTTGTTGACGGACATGAAAACTCCTTCCGCACTTTAGACGCGCTGTGCCGGGAGAATCAATTGAAGATTTTTCCTGCTATCCGGGGTGCCCCGCAGGCACTGGAGTTTTTGGCGCAACGCAACGCCGAAAACGCGTCTCTCCCGGCTATTGTTTTTATCGATGTCATGCTCCCTGCCAAAGAAGGTTTCATGTTGGCTTATAAAATACGGGAACAGCCGGCGTATAAAGGCATCAAGCTGGTTGCGGTTTCCGCTGATCCGAAAATTGACCTCTCCGGCGATTTTAAACAGGCAGGCTTTGACGCGTTATTGATCAAACCCATCATCAAGGATGAAGTTGTCGAGGTGATCCTCGGGATTCTCGGTGATACGAAAGCCACCCGACGGGTTATCTCCCGGGAAATTTTGGGAAAAATTTCCTGTGAGGGTGTCCGCGTCCTGGTCGCTGAAGACAGTATACCTAATCAGGAGTTGTTAAAAGCCCATTTCGCCTCATTAGGCTGTATTTGCGACTATGCGTCAAACGGGCAGGAGGCCGTGGATAAATTAAGGGACCAGAGCTATGATATCTGTTTTATGGATTTACAGATGCCGGTGATGGGAGGATTCCAGGCGGCAAAAATCATCCGTGAAGAATTGCGCCTGACACTGCCCATCGTTGCCCTCACAGCCGCCGACATCCAGGAAGAGAAGGAAAAGTGCCTCAAGATCGGCATGAACGACTATTTATCAAAACCTTTTGGCCTTGAGGAGCTGAAAGAAAAGATTATCCGCTGTACAAAGATGTAATCTATGATAACATAAAAAATGTTATGACAACGACGGCTGCAGAAGTTGCCAATAAGAAAATACTGCTTGTTGATGATTCAGACCTTGAGCGGGAGCTCCTCATTGAAGTTTTAAAGGGAGCAGGGGTTGTCAATGATTTCATGGAGGCAAGGACCGGAGAAGAAGCCATTCAGTTCTTAGGGACACGGCACACGGAAATAGGCCTTATCCTTTTAGATTGGCAGATGCCTGAGATGTCCGGGCTGGAATTCATGGAGGCGGTTACCAAGGTTCCTGCCGTTGCCATGAAATCGATCATCATGATAACGGCCTCGGGCACGGATGAAAACAAGAAAACGGCTTACACCGTTAACCCGAATCTTGCCGGTTATGTCGTGAAACCTTATACGCCGCACACACTTTTTGAAATCATCAAGCCGTTTGTCAATGTAAAAAACCAGTAAAGGGGAAAAATACAGGTGTTTGTTAAAAAACAAAATGCGGAATTAGAGCATTTCGCGGAAATCCTGCAGAAAGGGATTACTGCCTTGTTCCTCGAAAGAGGCGAGGTGTCGTTTTCCGGCAAGCCTGAAATGGAGAAGCGCACGATTATCGAGTATGAAGGAAAGATGAGAGCTGACGGCATGGAAAAGTTCGAACATGAGCCCACCTATGTCTCTGCAATCAATTTTTACGCAACAGAGAAAGACATGAAGGGAAACAAGGCATTAGGGGCTATTATTTTGTATATTCAGGTGGAATATATCCATAAGTTAATGAAATTATTAGAATATCCTCCTGTTGATGATGAAGATAATGATGCCTTGCAGGATTCTTGCGGGACATTATGCAATATTATTGCCGGGCGATTTAAGTCTGAGATTGTGTCGGCAGGATACATTGAATTGCAGATGTCTCATTTTGTGAGTTTCCGCAATACCATCTTTTCCGGCGTTAATTTTTGCAGCAGTGAATATGACATGTACACGCTTAGCTTTAATATAAAGGACGAGAAACGTCTCGCCGTTGAAATGACGATGGGGACTGTTCTGAGAAAATAATGACCTCAGAAGAAAAAAACGATTCATTTTCTATTGATTTAGACCAGAATAGCGCGAGTCTCAGTATTCCGAAGGATATTTATCTGCGGATATTGAGGAAAGCTATTGAACAAACCCGCAAGGATATCAGTGATTTGGAGGCCGCGCTTTCTGCTGACGACATTGCAACGGTACAATCCATTTCCCATCGTCTTAAAGGGGATTATGCCAATATGCGCATCCTTACTTTATCGGCCATTGCCAAACAAATAAATGATATGTCAAAAGAAAAGAAGGATAAAGAGGCATTGACCGCGCTTCTCAATGATTTTAAAAGTGATTTTCAACAAGTATGCCGGTTTCTTGAGGCGCAAAACTGACCCGGAACCTATCCGCGGTTCAGGACAAGTTTTGCACAAACGTTAAGTTGAGCATGGGAATATGCATAGAATTTTGATCGTTGACGATAGTTTTACAAATCGACAGGTGGTCGCGGAAATTTTGCGTGAAGTCGCTCCGTGCGATTTTGCCGCAACCGGAAAAGAGGCTATCGATGCCTACAATCTCTCCCTGCAGAAAGAAAAGCCTTACAGCCTTATTCTGTTAGATATTGAATTGCCGCAAGTCAATGGTTTGGAAATTTTAGATAAAATCCGCAAAAGCGAAAAAACCGCCGGGATAGCCTTGGGAGAGGGGATTCCCATCATCATCGTGACGGCGTACGAAGAACGTTTTCTCGAAGCCTTTGAAAAGGGGTGCGACGACTACGTCCTTAAACCGATTGAGACAGATGTTTTATTGAAAAAAATCGCAAATGTTTTTGAAAAATCAAATGTGGATTAGGTCATCATGGCAGAAACAACAAAGATCCTTTTAGACGGTAAATCCTACGAATTCCCTGTCGTTGTCGGAACAGAAGCGGAAAAAGCCATTGATATCAGCAAGCTCCGGAGTCAAACGTCCTTCATCACCCTTGACCCCGGATTTGGCAATACCGGGGCATGCACGAGTGCCATTACCTATCTTGACGGTGAAAAGGGCATTTTACGTTACCGGGGAATCCCGATTGAACAAATCGCGAAACAATCCACCTTTGTCGAAACCGCTTACCTGCTGATTCACGGGGAGCTTCCCACGCAAAAACAGCTTAATGAATTTTCCCGTTCCTTTACAACACATGCCAATATCCATGAGGACATGAAAAATTTTTTCGAAGGGTATCCACCCGACGGACATCCGATGGGGATCCTCTCGGCGATGGTCTGTTCGCTCTCCGCTTATTACCCGGAACTCATTAAACCCGAACCCAGTGTCGAAGATATCAACAACATGGCCATACAATTATTATCCAAGGTGCGGACCATCTGCGCGTATACCTATAAAAAGTCAATCAAAGAACCTTTCGTGGCTCCCCGGGACGATTTGCAATACATCCCTAACTTTCTTCACATGATGTTTTCAACACCACAAAAGGAATATGAGATGGCTGATGAAGTGGTCAGTGCCTTGCGGACACTGTTGATTTTACACGCTGATCACGAGCAGAATTGCAGTACTTCAACCGTCCGGTTGGTGGGGAGCTCCTGGGCTAACCTTTTTGCCTCTATCTCTGCCGGTGTGTGTGCCCTTTGGGGGCCGCTGCATGGCGGCGCGAATCAAAAGGTTGTTGAAATGCTGGAGCAGATGCACAAGGAAGGCGGCAACATTGAGAAATATATCGACAAGGCAAAGGATCCCGACTCACAATATCGTTTGATGGGTTTCGGCCATCGTGTTTACAAGAATTTTGATCCCCGCGCGGAAATTATCAAGGAGTGCACGGACAAACTCCTTAAAAAGTTGGGAATACAGGATCCTCTGCTCGATATCGCGCTTAAGCTGGAGGAGGTCGCTCTCAAGGATGAATATTTTGTTAAACGCAAGTTGTATCCGAATGTTGATTTTTACAGCGGCATTATTTATCGGGCGATCGGGATTCCTTCCGCCATGTTTCCCGTTATGTTTGCCATCGGACGTATGCCGGGGTGGATCGCGCACTGGAAAGAGATGAAGAAAAACACAGATACACGCATCGGCCGTCCGCGTCAAATTTATATAGGGAAAAATCAACGCGATTATGTCCCTATGGAACAACGAGGCTGATGAAGGACATGTCCGTGATTAAGTTCTGTTCTATTGCCAAATTCGATAAATCCGCAGTATTGATTCTTCTCACGAAAGAGCAATTCGCGAAAAAGCGTTTCACGCATTTACGCAACATCCCGTTAAAACAGGCATTAACCTCATTAAGCAAAACCGGGTCGTTCAGCGCGGATCACGGAGAAATATTCCCCCTGATTCTCACAAAGCAGATTGTCCTTCTCGCCGGGCTTGGCAAGGAGAAAGAAGCTTCGTTGACCTCGCTGAGAATTGTCGTCCGCAAAGCTGTCCAATCTTCCTTCCTGAAAAAAGCCGGGGATATCGAAGTCATCCCTCACATACAAAAAGATTCCGTGATCACAGCCGTCATTGAAGGCTTGCGGATCGGGGCGTATTCGTGGAGCAAGTATCAAACAGATTCTAAAAATGATAAAAAAACCTTTCATCTCGTGACACCGAAAAAGAAGATTTATGAAGAGACCCTGACGATAAGCGAGGGGGTTACGCTGACGCGGGATCTTATCAATGACAATGCCGATGTGGTGACAGCCGCTCATTTCGAAAAGGTTGTTAAAGATTTAATCCGCGGCCACAAGAATATTTCGCTTACAATCTTAAACAAAAAAGAATTGCAGGCCAAAGGCCTCAATTTGCATCTCGCCGTTAATCAGGGAAGCAAGAAAGAACCGAAACTGATC
>CBDUYP010000079.1:0-5284 GCA_965371485.1 uncultured bacterium | reverse complement strand
AAAAGATTCCACATCCAATGATTTGTCGTACGGCATTTGTTCCTCCTTAATGATCCCTCCCCGCCAGAGGCGGGGGGGGGGTTCCATTTATTATAATTACCCTTTCAACCGCGCCCCTATATCCAGCAAGGTTGTCACCAAAAACGACTTCAAGACCACAACACCGAGAAACGCTATGATCGGCGAGATATCAATCCCCATGGGAGGCAGGAACCTGCGGATCGGTTCTAAAATCGGTTCGGTCATCCTGTATAAAAATTGGACAATCGAATTGCCGGGATCAGGACTCACCCAACTGATCAATGCCCGGACAAGAATCAGCCACCATAGGATCGTTAAAACAATATCTAAAACATGCGCGACCGTAATAAAAATATTACCGAAAATAAACATTTCTTTTCACCTTTCTTTTTATGTTATACATTTTCTTTCCCGGAGAATGCTTTTTCCTGGTCATAATTAATGGCCCTGATCGGATAAGGAATGTTGATTCCTTCCCGGGCATAACGCTTGTGCAATCTTTTTATAAATTCATGTTTGACGAGATAATTATCAACGAATTCCTTGGCCCGCAGGATAACGGTAAAATTAATACTGAAATCAGCAAATGTGTGATAACGGATAAACGGTGTAAACTCAGGCGCCCCGCCGGTGACCTCTTTTAAGGTCTCCTTGCCCACCTCAATGGTCACACGTTCAACATGCGCCAAATCCGATTCATAGTGAACCCCGACCTGGACCAGGACAGCCAATTCCTTTTCCGGATAATAATAATTAACAATCTTTGAGTTCACCAACGCCTTATTGGGCATCACCACGATATTGTTAGGTAACATCCGGATCCAGGTGGACCGCCAGCCTATTTTATGAACATACCCCTCTTCCCCGGATTCCAGTTTAACAAAATGTCCGACCTGAACCGGTTTATCGATGACAATCTGTATCCCGGCGAATAAATTTTCCAGCGTCGGCTGTAAAGCCAGAGCGATGGCCAGGGAACCGATTCCCAAAGAGGCTATCAGCGGCGTAATGGAAACACCGATACTGTCCAGAAGAATCAAAACCCCCAGGCCCATAACAATCACCCGCACAAATCCGCGCGCGATCCCGCCTGAGGCCTTTAAAATCTCAACCCTTCCCGCATACTCTTTTAACAAGCCGTTGATAAATCTATCGGCAAACAAAATAATCGCGACAATGGTCACGACTTTAAATCCGACGATAAAATAACCTGTTAACGCCATTCCGGGCACAACAGGAATCAGCTTCTCGACAACCACCCCCCCGCTGCTGAAGATCAACAGCATCAAAGGAAAATCCGCGGCGTGCATAAAAATATCATCGACCCGCGTCTTCGTCTTTGAGGCCAGCTTCTTAATATAATGAAACCCGATCCGTTTAACGGCGAGAAGCATCGTTACCCATAAAAGATAAGCCAACGGGGCAACCAGCCCCACAGAAAATGAAAAACCGAAAATAGTAATCGCCGGCATGAATAACTCCTATGCTTTAAAATACCTTAAATAATGTTCCGTCGATAACCCTCTGCTCAATACGATTCAGCAGCCTTCGGGTTATCCCTGAAATCTTGTTCATCTCCCAGATGATCGTATCAATCGTCTTGGATGTCTCCCGCAGTGCCACAGCCGCGCCTTTGAAGGTCTCGGCCAGATCCTGCATATCTAAGGGATCTTCTCCGATAAACGTCTTATGCAAATCAGCTTGCCAGGCATCCGGATCCGTTGTGACCTCCACGATCTTCTCGCCGAGGACCCCTTCGGTGATAATCGCAACGCGAATGCTTTTGTGGAGTTGTTTTTCATACTTTTTAAAAAGACTTAGGGTGACCTTAACACCCCGTCCCTCAACCTCCTTATCAAGAAAACCGATATCCGAAACCGTTCCGACGGTAACACCCGAAAGCCATGCCGGGGATCCGACGGACAATCCTCCCACTTTCCGGAAAAGGACTGTCATCTGAAATTTAGGTTCCGTCAAGCCCCTTTCCATCCCCAGTGTGAACACAACACCGACGATCAGCGCGATGCACAGGATAAAAAATAATCCGGCTGATATCTTCTTTATCATATCTTTATGTTTCATGGCACCTCCCCTAATCTTATACTATCAAAAATTTCCTGACCAGGGCATCCTGTGATCCCTTGAGCTCCTGCGGGGTTCCCTGAATAACAACCTCTCCCGCATGGATGAGAACCAGGCGGTCAGCGATACGGAAAGAATTCGCAATATCATGAGAGGTCACCACCGTCGTACACTTCAATTGCCTCGCTATGTTCTGTATCAAGTCGGAAATGGCCCTGGCCTTGATCGGGTCCAATCCTGACGTCGGTTCATCACAAAAAAGAATACCGGAATCCAGAATAATCGAGCGTGCCAAAGCAGCCCTTTTTTTCATCCCCCCGCTTAATTCCGAGGGATATTTCGCGCCGGCCGCTTCAAGACCCACGACTTTCAAGATCTGTTTGACCTTCTTGTCAATTTCATAAACTTTAAGTTTTGTGTGTTCCGCAAGGGGAAAGGCAACATTTTCATAAACCGTCATAAAATCATACAGGGCCCCTTCCTGAAAAAGATACCCGATGCCTTTACGGATGTCCAAAAGCTGCTTCTCGGAAAATTTCGTAATATCCGCACCATTAATCTCGACGCTGCCCTTGTCCGGCTTAAAGATGCCGATCAGATGCTGAAGCAAAACGCTTTTACCGGAACCGCTTTCTCCCAAAATGACAAGAAGCTCTCCTGTGGGGATCTCAAGATTGATGTTGTTAAGGACAACCTGTCCGTTAAACTGCTTAAAAAGACCTTTTATTTTTATCATGAGACAGGATTCTCTCAAAAATCCGGAATTTATTGCGGCCGAATTTTGTGTATACCCGATTATATGGCTGAACATCTATTTTCTCAACAAAAAACTGAACACCTTTGTATTCTCCGATCAAATAAACTTCTCCATCCAGCAGAATATCAACGCCGTCCTGCGGATACCATAATTCGTCCGCAAACTGAATGGGTTCGCCGTTTCTTATCCACTGCGCTTCACCCGACGGGGTTTTATACGCCGCCAGGTTGCCGACGTTCCCCGCCTTGTGGGAACATCCGGCCAGAAAAAGAAGAGAAAAGGCGAGGCACCATGATTTAGAGAGAATCCTTTTCATTTTCACCCCCAGAAAGTTAAGATGGTTTTCGTCAATATTGTATTTGATATAACAACCAAAATATAAGATAAGGCCACCGCCTTGGTTGTAAAACGCCCGACCCCGAGAGATCCGCCTTTGGCATGAAACCCCTGATAGCAGCTGATCCATCCGATGAGCAGCGCGAAAAAGAGTGTCTTTGCGAATCCACTGAAAAAATCAACATAATTGATGGCCCGCAATGTCTGATGAATATACGCGGCACTCGAAATATGCGCGTCAAAAATCCCGACAATATACCCGCCGAAAATACCGATAACCTCAGAAAGCACAACCAACCCCGGTAAAACAAGAAAGCAGGCAATCATCCTCGGCACGACCAGAAATTCAATAGGGTCAACGCCGAGCGTCCGGGTCGCTGTGATCTGATCATTGACGCTCATCGTGCCCAATTCCGCCGCGATTCTGGCCCCGGCCTTACCGGAAAAAATAAACGAACTGAATACAGGGCTCAGTTCCCGCACCAGCGAAAGAGCAACGAGATGCGCCACATATTCCTTGGCGCCGAAACGGCTCAGCATCACATACCCCTGCAGGGCCAGGACAGCCCCCGAGGCAAAAGAGGCCAGGACAATAATAATAACCGATTGTACCCCCTGATCATAGACTTGTTTGAAGACCTCTCCCCAGCGGATGCGTCCTTTAAGAATACAAAGAATCACATCCCACAAAAAAAATAACGCCTGGCCTGTCCCGGAAATAAGACCGACAATATAATTCAGCAAAAATGACATGTCAGGGCTCTTGACCTTTTTTCCTTAACCACTTATCTTCAAATTCCGTATTAATTTTATGCTCGAAACTTTTGGTTATTTTCTTTTCATCGTTACCGCAAGGGCGACCCTGATGGGATTTTGTCTTATCCAAAAAGGTTCCGACTCCCATGACCTTTGCTCCTGCCGCCCGCACATGATACTGGATCCCCTTGTCATCCGTGACAACAATGATGGATTTTCTCTGTTCATCCTCGTCAACGATTTGCTTGATCTTGTCATCAGCAGATTCCCCGCTTGTGAAAATAACTCTGACCGCTTCACCGCCACCCACACCACCCACAACATCGGGCTGTCCGTCGAAAACAATCGTAACCCGGTTTTTCTCACTTCCCTGGGGCTGCTCTGTCTCAATAAGCCGGATAAGGTTTTCCCGCTGCTCTTCGAGTTTTCCACCGGTTAAGGAAACCTCCCGGTTAATAACATTATAACCATCTAAAATAAAATGCAGGGACATAGTTCCTAAAAAATCATGATGCCGGCTCACCGCTGCTTTTTGTTGCCATGTAAATCATCCCGCCGGCCAGGCCGACGGTGACCATAAACAGATAACTGATTAAAGATATGCTCACGGCAGCACCGGAATCCATGCCGACCTTGGCAAACAGATAAACCGCTCCCGCTTCCCTGACCCCCAAGCCGCCGATCGACGGGACCGAGGCTGCCACGCACGTTAAAGGAACAAAGATAAGAAAATAAATCAAGGCGACGTCCTGATGCAATGCCTTTGCCGAAAGGAAAAAAACAAGGGCCAGAGTCATGTGTACCGCGCACGATATTCCAAGCGCTTTGTAAAGAGCATCTTTGCGGTCTTTTAACAAAACAATGTCATAATGAACGTTCATCAGGGCCTGTTTGATCTTTGGAAACGGCGTAAAAACCCTGCAGAAAAAAGAATACAGCTTTTCGTTAAAGAAAACAACCGTAATGGTCAAAGATATCCCGGCCAGAATAAAGATGGACAAAAACAAGGAGACATCCTTGATAAGATGAAACCCGCTGACAAGGGCTACTGTCGCCACGACAACGATGCCTGCAAATCCGCTTAAGCGGTCCAGAAGAACAGAGGCCACCACCTTGGGTTTCTGCGAACTGTTTTTGCATAAGCCCATCGCCTTGAGAACATCCCCGCCGATGGAACTCGGCAAGAAAAGATTCCCGAACAAGCCGATGAAAAAATATCTCATCACTGTTAAAAAAGGAGCCTGAATACCCAGGGCCCTGATAAAGACAAGCCAGCGCGCAAGCCCGATGAAGTTAATAAGAATAAAAACAATCAAATAAAAGCAGGAAATG
>CBDUYP010000078.1:0-5311 GCA_965371485.1 uncultured bacterium | reverse complement strand
AATCAATACCGTTACTTCACCACATAAAAAGTCACATCTCTCAATTTCTTATATATACTTTATATGGTAGAAAACATTCAGGGGACCCCCATAAAATGCAGCCGGCGGGAAAAGATGAAAGATGAATATTTGACAACGACAGAAGCCGCATCAATCTGTCATGTCACGAGATTTACCATCGCCAACTGGGAAAAATGTGGAAAGTTGAAGACGCATAAAACAGGAGGGGGGCATCGCAGAATACTCAGGAAAAACCTCATGGCGTTTATAAGAAATAACCATATTGTTTCCATCGAAAAAAAGGAAACAAACAGCTGCGCGCCCCGCACAGGCATGGCTGAAAATCCCTCTTCAGGAAACCGTGTCCAGGATACGGGATACCGGATACCATACTGCTGGGAATTCCGTTTTAAAAACATCAATAAACATCACTGCGTCAGCTGTCTTGTCTTTAAAGAACGGGCCAATAAATGCTTTCTCATCAACAAGGAATTCGGAGCGGAAATTGTGGAATGTCAGGATGAATGTCCTGACTGTGAATATCTCAATACCTATTATCCTGCGCGAAAGAAAATCATTGCAAAAACAAAGCAGGATACGATCAATTACATCCGGAATATCACTCGCAAAAAAGGGGACGGGACTTCAACATTTTTCAAAAAAGGCCTTTATATTTCCGGGCAATATATTGCCTCAATCGAAAAAACTATTTTCCGAAAAAAAGAGAAAAAGAGAGCGAACACATATTAGAAATATCATGGGATATCACACAAAATACTGCAAGTTTATAATTGACAAGAATTTACCTTCTAACTATAATAACCGGAATTGTTATTTTATTTGACTAATTCTTAAAAAAGGGGGTAAGAATGGTTCACCTGATATGCGGCCTGGTTGGCGTCGTGCTTGGATTGTGGGGAGTCTTTGGATGGTGGGATTCTTTCGGCATGGTATTACGTGGAATTGTTCCGCTGGCCTTGCTGATCGGCGGCCTCATTGCAACAGGGGTCGGCATAGAGAAATTCAATAAGACCACGAAAGTATAGCAGCGGGACAAACGGTTTATGAGTTTATTTTTAAAAGATCCCAAGACATGTATGAACCCATGGAGAGCGTTAAGTGTTTTTGTCAGTGTATGTCTTTTTGTGCTATTGACATTATTCCTGGGTAAGCACAGATTTGAATCTTCTTTAATGGAACGGAATATGAGAAACAGAGCGATTGTCCCACCAACGGGTTTCACTTCAAGCAACACAAACCCATCCGATGGCAGGTTTAGATTTTAGTCTCCTGGCAGAGACACTACGGGTAATGCAAGAATGGCGAATGAGAACGAGTTCTTTTGCGATAAAAATATCAGGCCATGGTTAATCGCAACGATTGCTTTAGGTGTTCTGACGGTTATATGGGCGACCGCGAATAATGAAGAAATATTCGGGAAATTAAGAAAAGATAAAGACCAAATGCTCGCTCAACAAAAAACGATGGATTTCAATTCCCCTTTTCCCCCTTCACCTCAGGTTCAACTGGTAGCGCAACAATCTCCGATTAACCCAAACAATATGATGTTAAGCGGCATAACAAGAGCCACCCCCGGAGGTGGATTTCAGCTTGTCCGCGCCACGGCTCCTACGGGATTTCAAAACGTTTTTAAAAACGCCATCAGGGCTGTTGAACCTGCTGTTGTAGACATTCACGCGATATGCCTGACAAAAGGCACTCCACAAAGAGGCGGCAAGAAAAATACGCCCGCGTTTCTTAAACCTTTTACAGGCAATGTGGACAGATGGATCGGCAGAAGGCCGTATGAAAATATCGGCGCGGGCTTTATCATAGACGCGAGAGGGTATCTTGTCACAAATTATCACGTTGTGGAAAATGCCGCGAGTATCATCGTGACAACAGCCGTCCCGAATTCGCGCGATTACAAAGCCGAAATTATCATGACCGATCCTGCGCTCGATGTCGCGCTTTTAAAGATTATATCCAACGAAACATTTCCTGTCTGTGCCATAGGCAGCTCCGGTCAGGTCACAACAGGTGATTGGGTGATCGCGATCGGCAGCCCTTTTGGGTTGGACATGTCTGTGACCGCAGGGATCATCAGCGGCGTGCGTAAATCCATTAAGATCGGCAATCAAGTGTATGACAATTTACTGCAAACAGATACTCCCATCAACAAAGGCAATTCCGGAGGGCCTTTAATAAACCTCAACGGCGAAGTGATCGGGGTAACAACAGCGATTTATGCGCCCACAGGTGTTTTCAGCGGTACAGGATTTGCCCTGCCGATTGATTCCCTGAAGGGATTTTTAAGAGCGGCCTTGGGCCCGGATCCTGCTGCGATGGCCCAGGTGGCATTTGGCAAGACATCACCCATAAGGACGGCACCACATCTGGGCATTGAAGTGGTTCCCGTTAACGGAGTGATTGCCAGAGAATTCCGGCTTCCTGTGACCCGCGGATTGCTCATAAACAGAATCTCGCCTAATTCCCTGGCAGAAAACGCCGGCCTTTTGAGAGGCGACACGATTACTTCTATGAACAATGTATCTGTTGTGAAAGCGCAGCAGGTATCGAATATTTTACAAAGCGCCATCAGCAGAGGCTTGAAATCCATTGAAGTCATCTATTACAGAAACGGCACAGAGTCTGAGTGCACCATATTTCTTAGATAAATAACGAAGGGGAATAAAATGGTCTTAACAAAAGAAAAAGTTGAAGAAAAAGATGCAAATTGGTGGTTAGGACCCCTTGGAGTCTTGGCTGTTGTAGCCCTCGTTCTTTTTGCTTTGGCCAGGAATCCAGGCGCTGTTCCTTTAGATCATTTACCCGATCGGATAGGGGCTAAGGCCAGAAGAGCCATCACGGGGAAACATAGAGCCATGTGGCTCGGTATGGAAGTTTCTCCTTTGTCGCGGGCTAATGCCACAGAATTCGGGATAAACCCGAAACTTAAAGGTGTTGTCATAACCGACAGTGATAACGGTCAAGGGGCCAATGCCGGCATGAATGTAGGGGATGTTATCGTTGGCATTAACGGAACAAAAATAACGGATTTTGAATCTTTCCTGTGGCTTGCTAAACAATCCAAATTTTCCGATGGCATTTTTCTGGATGTGATTACAAACGGAAAGCGAAGGTATGTCAGCGTGCCTTTCCATTTTAACGGCGGCCCGCTCATGGGTCCCAAGGCAAATCATTGGCAGCTCGGAGCCCCTGCGAATAATCCCGCCTTTGGTTATGGCAAACTTGTGGCTTTTCCAAATAACGCCAACACGGGACAAGGCATGAGTCAATTTCTGATATGTCCGAATTGCGGGCATAGCTCTCCGGCTGCAAACGGTCAGATCATTTGTCCGAACTGCGGGATACAGATGTTGAGAAATCAGTAGAGGCGTCAGGTGTTTAGATGAAAAAAAAGAGCAGTAAAAAGATGAATACCGCCGAACCGTCGAACTGGACAAAATTCTTGGGGAAAGAGTTCAAGAGGATGTTCATTTTCATTATTGCGGCAATCGCTGTATGTATCGGCTTAATCGTGTTGGCTCTGTTTAGCGCTCCGACAGGAGGGGGCGGGACATTCCGTCCTCATGGAAGGATCGTGATCACCTCGGATTCGAAAAGTCCTGATGGAATTGTTTCAGCAACTTTTGAGCGGTGCCGGTATTTTGTGATATACGATCTTGCAAGCAAAAAATTCAGCGCCATGCGCAATCCCTTCTTTAACGAAGGAAATCCGGGAGTCCAGGAGGCTCATCTTATCGCGAACAAAAACGAAGAGGCTGTTATTACGGGAAATATCGGGGCGGCCGCATTCCACACATTAGAAAATTTCAACATACAAATATATCTTGTTCCAAAAATATCTGTCCGCAATGCCGTCGAACGATTTTTAGACGGTCGTCTTGTTCACATCAACACTCCCAACCAAATGGGTCTCGTCAATGCTCCGAATGTATTTTCCCAACAACCCCAACCATTAGAGATGCAACAAGCCGCGTGGAATACCGCTTTGTTCCAAAACCCGGTCGCATCCCACAGAACAGCGTACTGTCCAAAATGCGGATTAAAAATGCCGTTAGGCTCTCATATCCGGACAAATCGTGTTATGTGTCCCTACTGCCCGGGTCAAAATATGCAGATCATGACGCCTGCCGGGCCGACCATGGGACAGGTTCAACCGGTCGGTTTTCCCAGGTCCTCAAATAGGGGTGGTATGACAACAAGAGGTGTTGTTGTTTTGAAATAATTTTGAAATGATTAAGGAAAGGAGAAAGCAATGATAAGTAATATGGAAGACAGAACCACAAGAACAGAGGTGCTGTGCAAGGCCTGCGGGGGCCGGATGAAAAGGGCGATTGTTCCAAAACACAGCAAGAAATTCGGCGCTATCCTGATCGCTTCAGGCGTAGGATGCAGCCTGTTTTGGGTTGGCCTTGTTTTAGGGATACCGCTTTCCGTTATGGGGATTTATATGGTTACGGCAAAGAAGCCTGTTTGGATATGCAGTGAATGTCAAAGCATGCTTGAACGATATGTCGAAGAATCCATGAGCGCGATGAGACAACGATAGACAGCGCACAAAAACATAAATTATTGAAACACAAGGCACAAGTACTCCTTAAAATTCTCTTGTGTCTTATGTTTTTAAAATGCCTGCCGAGTTAATGTATGGCGAAAAAAACAATCGTAAAAAAGCAGAATTATTTCGCGAAGAGCCTTCCTATTATTATATTTTTCATATTAGGCATCATTGTCTTGGCTGGTGTTTTACGTGTCGGAGTCGGGGAGGCGACATGGGCAGGACTTGTGGTCAGTAATCTTGACGGTGAGTTGCGCTCCCGATACCATATCCCGGCAGGCAAAAAAGGCGTCTGTGTTGTTTTGGTCAAGGAACAGGCGATGGATTCAGGAATAAAAGATGGGGATCTTTTACAATCCATTAACGGCAAATCGGTCAACAATGTCGCGAGTTTTTTAAGAATTGCCAGGAACGCGGATATCCGTCAAGGCGCGCTTCTCGATATTCTAAGAAATGGAATGCCGTTATATATTACGCTCCATGACGGATTCGACCTTCACAAAACGATTAAAAAGTACTTGGATCCACAAAATATGAGCCCCATAGCCCTAACAACGGCACCCGGGGCCCAACCGCCTGTTGCTGAAACCACCTGGCTCGGCTTGGAGTTAGAACCCGGGCCCAAAGGGATCGTGATTGATGATGTTCTTATCGGCTCACCGGGGCAAAAAGCCGGTTTTAAGATAGGAGACATCATTACAGCGATAGACGGGATTCAAGTTAAAA
>CBDUYP010000077.1:0-5356 GCA_965371485.1 uncultured bacterium | reverse complement strand
GCCGCGCAGGAATGTTCCTACAATAATGAGAAAGACCCATAAGACAAGCCAGAAGAACAAAAAGAGCGAGATAGCCATTTTGCGCTCGGCAAAAGAATAATATCCCGCCCCCTTTTTATTGTTATCCAAATAGGGAATCGCCATGATTCCGATGATGATCACCGTTGGGAACAAGACACCGGCAATCCATGGATCAAAATAAACCAACATTTCCTGTAACCCTAAGAAATACCACGGCGCCTTGGATGGATTGGGTGAGACAGCCGGATTGGCCGGTTCTTCTAAGGGAGCTTTGACTAAAATAGACCACACCGCCAGCAGGATCGTGCAAAAAATAAGCGCGATAAATTCAATATACACTAAATCCGGCCAGACCAAGACCTTTTCCTTATTCTCGGCCTCTTGGGGACACTGCCCCTGGGCGATGCGCGCGTCATTTTCCATGGCCTGTTTCATACTTCCCCATAGGGCAAAGACCGCAACAAAAATAAGCCCGACAATAGGGAGATTGTCGGGCTTGGCAACGATTTTCCGGAAATTGGGATCAGTGCACCCGAAGATAAAAAAGATCAACAAGCACAAAAAGATGGTGATCCCTCCCGCATTGGTCCAGAGTTTATGCAGGCGCAGTTTCCGGTTGATCTTTAATAATCCGTCTGTGGGTGGAAAGATAAAAAAGAAAAGGAGCAAAATGACCGGAAACATAATCTGCGGCGCGCAGATAACATTGATGATGTGTTTTAATGGTTCCATTCTATACCGGCCCGGAAATCCCACCGTCTTTACGAATCCGCCAAAAGTGGACAATCATGAAAATCATGATAATAAAAGGAAGGCCGAGGCAGTGTAAAACATAGAATCTCAAGAGTGCCCCTTCCCTGACAAACCGCCCCCCGAGAAGCGCGAACCGCACGTCACTCGCGGCATGAATAAAATTAACATCCCCGATGGCTAAAAGGGATGCCCCCGGGCCCGAGGCCCCGGCGAACGGCGTTGCCCCTGCCATATTGGACCCAACGGTAATCGCCCAAATGGCGAGTTGATCCCACGGCAGGAGATATCCGGTAAAACTCAGCAGCATGGTTAAGACAAGCAAAACAACCCCGATGCACCAGTTAAATTGACGGGGAGATTTATAGGCGCCTGTCATAAAAACACGGAACATGTGAAGCCACACGATAATAATCATCAGGTGAGCGCCCCATCGATGGATTTCACGCATAATCCCCAACGGCACCTGCTCCCGTAAATCAATCATGTCCCCGTACGCGTATTCAACAGTCGGCCGGTAGTAAAACATCAACAGAATCCCTGTTACCGTGAGCACGAGAAAGACAAAGAACGCAAGTCCTCCCATGCACCAGGTATATTTGAGTTTAACAGCATGTTTGGGCAATCGCGCCGGATGCAGATGCAGAAAAACATTATTGAGGACAATCATCATCCTCTGTCGCCGTGTCCTCGGGACCCCTGTGCGGAAAATGGATTTTATGACTTGGGATTCGGCAAGTTTATTGTAAATGTTTTTTTTATTATCGTCGGGCATAATACGGTTTTTGATTTAAAAGGATACCCTACGCCACAAGGAATGACTCGGGGTTATCCCATTCTCCTTTTTCCTGCTGGAATTTTTTGGTCTTATCAACAATAATTTCTCCGGTATCGGATAGATTTATCTTAAACCGTTCCAAAGGACGCGGGGCAGGCCCCTCAAAATTAATCCCGCTTTTATAAAATCCGCTTCCGTGACACGGGCATTTAAATTTGCCTTCATTAGCCAGCCAGTTTGGCGTGCAACCCAGATGAGTACATGTTGTTGACAGGGCATAAATTTTCTCCGGGCCGCGCACAATCCACACATTATATTTTTCTTTCCAACGCAGGGAGACCTCACCGGTTTGATAGTCTTCGGGAAATCCCGCGGTAAAGGATTGCTTCGGTTCGAAAAGGACATTGGGAAACAGGAAACGCATAATAAGGACCCCGTATCCGGCGACGACCGCGCAAAACGCCGTCCATCCGATGACCAGCCACTTGATAAAGAATCTTCGTTCCATGGGCACCGGGGCAGAAACCGTGCGCGTGATGGGTTGCGAAACAATGTCCCGGGCCGGCTGATTGTTTTGATTGTCTTCGCCCATTACTTCAGCACGGCCATGGCGGCCGAGCGAATTCCCATATCTTTGTCGGTTTGAGCAAGCGTTTCGATTCGTGCTTCAAGTTCCGGCTCGTTTAATTTTGCAGCCGCGTCAATGGCCGCGAGAAGCAGATGTCTTTGTTCTTGAGGGTCAACCTCGCGGAATCCTGATAAATATTTACGATCCAACAGTTGGCGCAATATGCTTTTTCCTGAACCGTCACCCATGAGCGCCAGGGAGATGGCTGCGCCCCATTGCACATTGGGCTCGGGGTCGAATAAAGATTTCTTCAGGAATTTTCCTGAACGGACATCCCCGATATTCCCTAAAGAAACCACGGCTGCCGAGCGGATCCGGTCCATGGGATGATCGAGATATTTCCTGAGGGTGACAACAGCCCTCTTATCCCTCAACATTCCCAGGGCATAGATGACAGCATAAAGGTTGTCACCCTCGTCGTTTTCCATGCCCTCAAGGAGCGGTTCTAAGAACTCCGGCTTGCCGATACGTCCCATGGCCAGGGCGAGATAGCGCCGGACGCGTTTATCATCGTCTTTGGCATTCCGGAAAGCATTTATCAGTCCTGCAGAAAAGCGTTCCCCGTCGGGCACAAGCGCGGGATTGTTTAATATTTTGGCCAATTCAAACGCGGATTGCCAACGTTTTGTCAGCCCCCCGGTTCTAATATTTTCCAGGTAATCATAAGCTGTTAATTGATCACGTGTTAATAATCTCACGGTTGAATAGAGCAGTACGCAAGAAAGCGCGATGAAAAAAGGAATAACAAAAAAGGAATGAATCAAGATACGTGAAAAAGAGGGATTCGTCTTCATGAGTCAGGGATTATACTAATATGAATAAGTGATTATAGGAATGGGATGAGGTCGCTTTTTGCTATCTTATTTCTACAGCATTGTCCGTCAGGATAAAGACGTTGCTTTGGGGATCAACTTCCAGGACACCGGAGTCGACAGAAAAGGAATGTTGGGCGCCTTCTGTGGTGACTTGCAAGACACCTTTGATTAATTGGACAACCATGTGGGCATGGTGCGCCATGATACCGAATAAACCGTCGATTCCGGGTGCAATAAGGGAAACCGTTGGATTTTCAAATATCTTACCGTCGGGGGTAATAATGGTGAGTTGATAGGGGGTCATGGATTTTTAATTTTTTTCGCCTTTTCCGCAACCTCATCGATATCCCCGACCATGTAAAAGGCCTGCTCGGGAACGGCGTCATGTTTTCCATCAAGGATTTCTTTAAAGGAGCGGATCGTGTCGTGGAGATTCACATAGCGCCCTGCGGAGCCGGTAAATTGTTCTGCCACATGAAACGGTTGAGATAAAAATTTCTGCACCTTTCGTGCGCGCTCGACGGTGAGCCGGTCTTTCTCGGATAATTCATCCATGCCGAGAATCGCGATGATATCCTGCAGTTCCTTGTAGCGCTGCAAAAGTTCCTGGACGCCGCGCGCGACTTCGTAATGCTCCTGGCCCATAATTTCAGGAGAAAGGATTGTTGATGTGGAGGATAAAGGATCAACGGCCGGATAAATGCCGAGTTCCGCGATGGGCCGGGACAATTCTGTTGTCGCGTCCAAGTGCGCGAAGGTTGTTGCCGGTGCCGGGTCAGTGTAATCATCGGCCGGAACAAAAATGGCTTGCACGGACGTAATCGAACCGGATTTGGTTGAGGTAATGCGTTCCTGCAGCTCCCCCATCTCTGTGGCGAGTGTCGGTTGATAACCCACGGCAGACGGAATGCGTCCCAGCAAGGCAGAGACTTCAGAGCCGGCTTGCGTAAAACGAACAATATTATCAACACAAAAGAGAACGTCCTGATGCAATTCGTCGCGGAAATGTTCAGCCACGGTTAAGGCGGATCAGGCCACTCTCGCACGGGCGCCCGGAGGTTCTGTCATCTGTCCGTAGATCAGTGCTGTCTTGTCAATCACGCCGGCTTCCTTCATTTCATGATAAAGAGCTGTTCCCTCCCGTGTCCTCTCGCCCACGCCGGCAAAAACAGAATATCCGCCATGCTCTTTGGCGATGTTGTGGATCAACTCCTGAATCAAAACAGTTTTACCGACACCGGCACCGCCGAAGAGTCCGATCTTGCCACCTTTGCGGTACGGGGCTAATAAGTCAATGACCTTGATACCGGTAACAAGAATTTTGTCCGTTGTATCCTGCTCTGCAAAAGCAGGAGCAGCGCGGTGAATGGGCATGAATTTGTCAGCCTTAACCGGCCCTGCGTCATCAATAGGGTCTCCCAAAAGATTCATAACGCGTCCCAGGGTTCCCTTCCCCACGGGCATGGTTATTTGTTTTCCGGTATCGGTTACTTCGGTCCCCCGGATAAGTCCGTCGGTATTATCCATGGCGATGGCGCGGACGGTATTTTCGCCCAAATGCCGGACGACCTCCAGGGTCAAATTGTCTTTTTGGTCACTGAGAGAAGCATTGGTGGCCTTAATGGCTGTCAGGATCGTCGGCAATTCTCCCTGCGGGAAGGAGACGTCAACAATCGCGCCCAGGATTTGTGTGATTTTTCCGCTGGCAGGTTTGTTTGTCATGAATTTTGCAATGCCTCCGCTCCAGACACGATTTCAATCAATTCTCTCGTGACCGCGCTTTGCCTGGCACGATTACGTAATAATGTATATTTGTCGATGAGTTCTTGTGTATTTTTGACAGCACTCTCCATGGCGATCATGCGGGCGCTGTGCTCCCCTGCGGCATTTTCCAACAATGCGAAATAAATCCGGAAATAAAGATATCTCGGGATAAGAAATTCGAACAATTCTTTTTTGGGAGGTTCAAAGATATATTCGGGAGGAATCCGTGATCCGCCCTCGATAAGAACTTTAGGTTCAATCGGCAGAATTTTATCCATCTGCGGCGTTTGCAGCAAGGGGTTGTGGTAAATATTATACGCGAGATAAACCTCTTGGTATCGCCTTTCAAGAAAATGTTTGATTAACTCGTCGGCAATGGCCGAGGCAGCATGAAAATCAGGCTTATCCGTGACATGCTCGTAGTATTTTTCAATTGTGATACGCTTTTTGAAAAACATATACCCGCGTTTGCCACAGACACTTAATCCGATGCCGCGATCATTGTCCTTATTCTCTGCAATCCAGGTGTCGACGAATTTGTTGACCGCGTTATTATACGACCCGCATAAACCTTTATCCGATGTGATGAGTAAAATCAAA
>CBDUYP010000076.1:0-5408 GCA_965371485.1 uncultured bacterium | reverse complement strand
GCCCACGCATTATTAACTCCGGCATTTGATGTTTCCATAAAAGCGAACAACGCAAAAATAACGATCCATATTTTCTTGACATCAACCATAGCGCGCACCTCGTTTATATATTAAATTCTGATAATAGATATCTTATCATAATCTTTTTTTTTATAAAAATTATATTTTATCTAATATTATATGTGGCAACCTTGGTAGCCCCAGCGGGATTTGAACCCGCGTTTTATGGCTGAGAACCATATGTCCTGGACCAGGCTAGACGATGGGGCCGTATAACAAAAGATATTACCATATTCCCCTTCAGGGTCAACAAAAAAACTCGACCTTAACCTGCCTTCTCTGAATTTAGAGTAGGCAGGTTAAGGTCTCGCAACTTTTTGTGCCCGTGTTCGGAATCCGAAAATTCAGAATTAATATCAAATAGCATGGACACTGCGTAAGAGATTATGGTATATTTATCCCGTGACAACCCACACTGGTATCGGATTCAGCCAAAATACAGATATCTCTGTTGCAGCGAAAGAAGCGGCCCAACAGGCCAAAGAACAATTAGATCAAGACCGCACGGATTTAATCCTCTTTTTTTACACCATTCATTACGACCCTCAAATATGCCTTCCTATCATTTATAAAATTCTGAATCAGGTCAAAATCTTCGGGACATCGACGGCCGGAATTATCCTCTCTGACCGTATCGAAACACAAGGCATCGGGATTATGGCTGTCTCTTCCGAAGATATCAAGTTTGAAACATCCTATGTCACTAACCTGAATCCGCAGGATATGCGGGAAGCCGGCAGAACCCTGGCCAAAAATTCCATGACGGCCTCCGGGCAGCAACATCGCAAACTCTTTGTTTTCCTTATTGACGGCCTGCTGCGCGACCCCTCAAGTCTCGTTGAAGGGATAAAAGAACAGTTCGGCAGCGCTTTTTCCATCGTGGGAGCCGGCAGCAGCGAGAAAGAACCCCTGACAAAAAGTGCCGCGGGGTTACTTTTAAGCGGACGCCTCCATGCCGGCATGAGTTGTAAGCATGGGTGGAAACCCCTGGGGAAACCCCGGACGGCAAACCGTGTCGAGGGACACATTATAAAATTGATTGACGGCAAAAAAGCAACCGATATTTATCAAGAATACTTTGATGAGGAAGCAAAAACGTTGAAAACAGGGATCCTGGGACACATCAATGTCCGTTATCCTTTAGGGATCCGCGTTGATGGTCACAAGGAATATCTCCTGCGCAATGTCATAGAAACAACAGACGACGGAAGCCTTGTCTGCAAAGGCAATATTGCCGAAGGGGCACAAGTCCACATCATGATAGAGAGCCAGGATTCCTGCCTGAGAGCCGCCCAGGAAGCTGCCGTGGAGGCCAAGGCACAACTTCAGGGAAAGCCGCCAAAATTGATCATCATTTTCGAATCTTTTCTGCGGCAGAAATTATTGGGAAAATCTATCCTTAAAGAGCTCCTGTTAATTAAAAATGTTTTTGGCGACACGCCTCTGATAGGCATGTATTCTTATGGAGAAACGTTCAGCGCCACGTCTTCAGAGAATATACTGCAGACACGCATACAAAACGGAAGCATTGTTATTTTAGCTGTGAGTTAAAAAATTCAGAAATATGCACGAAAATATCATACCAGCCCTTCTTGTCATTGTCGGCATTCTTGCCTTACTCCTCCTCATCCGGGGTAAAAAAATGAACACCCTGAAATCTTCCTTGAAAAAACTGGCACATTCCTTCAACGAACTGGATGAACAGGCGAAACTCATCATTAAAACCGATCTTGAATTGAATAAGGCCCAGGAAGAATTGGACAAACGTCTCAACGGACTTGATGCCCTTCACAAGACATCGCGGTTGATCAGCACGACCTTTGATGAAAAGGAAATATTTCGACGGTTAGATCCTTCGCTCTTAAGCCGGTTGGGTTTCGAGAAATACCTTGTGATGATATTTTCCGACGACGGAAAATATCAATACCGCCTTCGTCTCGGTTTCTCCCCGGAAAAGGCTGCCAGAATAGTTTCTCAGATAAAAAATGAGACGAAGTTGATGCATTTGTTGCAAGACGGCCGCCTGTTCTCGTCCATTAACGCGCCGGCGAATATCCGGGCGGATCTTTTAAAGATATCCGGCACAAAACATTTTATCACAGCCCCTATTCTTGCGCAGACAAACATGCTTGGGATCTTTTTTGCCGGAGACAACCGTGATACCTTTGTCCTGACAGAAGGAGACGAAGAATTGATCTCGATACTGGCCGATCAGATCGGACAATCTCTGAAGAATGCCCGCCTGTTCGAGCAGGAATACCATTCCGGCCAAAAGATGGAGTCAGAGGTTCAAAGCCGGACCAAGCAACTCTCATCGGTTCTTGAAGAAGTCCAAAAAGTCAGCAAGGCTAAATCAGACTTTATTTCTGCCGTATCCCATGAATTGCGCACCCCCTTAACCTCGATAAAAGGATATGCCTCCATCCTGATAACAGGAAAAGTCGGCAAGATTCCCGACGAGGTCAAAAAACGGCTTGAGAAAATCAATAAACATTCCGACAATCTCGTCAAACTCATCAATGACCTCCTGGACATATCACGGATAGAATCCGGACGGGCAGAAATGAATTTCACAAAACACGACATCCTGTCCATTGTTGAAAATGTTCAGGATCTTTTAACCCCGCAAATAAAACAAAAAAATATTCAGTGTGTTGCCCGGATCGATGACAATATCCCCCACATCCCTATAGACGCCGGCCAAATCGAAAGAGTTTTTATCAACCTCATCGGCAACGCCATTAAATTCACGCCGGAAAAGGGAACCATTACCATCACAGCCCAGTGTGACGATAAGAACTTCACGGTCGCTATTGCCGACACCGGTGTAGGCATTGAAGAAGAATATATTCCGAAGTTATTTGATGAATTCTACCGTGTCGAAAACGAAATCAACCAAAGTCTCAAAGGATCTGGTTTAGGGTTGGCGTTAGCCAAAAGAATCATTGAAGCCCATCACGGAGAAATCCGGGTGACCAGTAAAATCAATGAAGGAACCACCTTTCATTTTACATTGCCGGTGAAGTCATAGAAACAAAACTGGAGAAACCATGAAAAAAGAAATCATTTTGACCATAGACGATGATCCGGACATTCTTGATGTTCTTGACTTAACGCTATCCGAAGACTATGAAGTCCTGCAGGCGGCCAACGGCCAGGAAGGATTAGCGCGTCTTAAAAAAACAACACCGGATCTTATCATCTGCGATTACATGATGCCCGTTATGAACGGCAGAAAATTCTGCGAAACATTAAAAAAAGATATTCTCCTGCAACACATCCCCATCATTATGCTCACGGGAAAAGGAGAGGTGAAAGATATGGTCGGAGGGATCAACGCGGGCGCTGATGATTATATCGTCAAACCCTTTGAGCCGAGCGCCCTGTTAGCGCGGATCAGGATGATCCTGCGGCGCACCGTCCGGAGTCTGGATGCCAATGCCCTGACCCATCTTCCGGGAAACACCTCAATCATGGAAGAATTGCAGAACGCTATTAACAGCCATAACATCTTTGCCGTCGGCTACGCGGATCTGGATAAATTCAAGGTCTACAATGACAAGTATGGCTTTGAAAAAGGTGATGAGGTGATCCGCGAAACAGCACGGTTTCTCGTCAGGACCGTGAGAGAAAAGGCCGGCCTTGAAACATTTATCGGGCACATCGGCGGGGATGATTATGTTTTTATCACGGATGATGCCATTATGGATGAAGTCTGCGAAAAAATTATCTCAGAATTTGATAAGATCGCCATACAGTTCTATAACGAAGACGACAGAAAGGCCGGCTATATCATCGGCGAAGACCGTCAGGGAAATAAAATCAAGGCGGGACTTTTATCGATCTCTATCGGAATTGTCAGCAATACCACACAGAAAATCACCCATGTGGCGCAAATCAGTGAAATCGGTGCTGAATTAAAGAAGTACGCCAAAAGTTTCAACAAAAGTAATTTCGTGAGGGATCAGCGGCGGGAGGAATAATATTTCAGGAAGCGCTTATTTTAAGGATAATTGTTTCTGCTGGCACTTGCCGCCCCGCCATCTATGGCGTTACCCATGATTTCGCGTACGGTTTGATTGAAAACAACATTCGCCTGGTCCCGGCTTCTTGTTAAAAAGGCCTGAAATCCCACCAAAATGATCGCCGTGACCGCCCCCAACAGAACAAGATACTCAACAACAGACTGGGCTGTTCTTCGTTTTTGCATTAAGACAGACTTTTTAATGATTTGATCAGCTCTTTAGGCTTGTCCGAACCGAAAAAATAACTTGCAGTCGCGAGGATATTCGCTCCTACCTTAACCGCCTCCGGCGCTGTCAGCTCATTAATTCCGCCGTCAACCGCGATATCGCCGTCAAACTCACTCCTGATCTGCTGTATCTTCGGCAAAACCCCGGGCATAAATTTCTGCTTCGCGAAACCCGGATTAACAGACATGATCAAAACCCCATCCAAATCCTTTAACAACGACCCCAAACAGACAGGCGTACCGGGGTTGATGACCATAAAAACCTGTTTACCTTTTTCCTTAATCCTGTGAATGTCTTTTCTAGCCTTGCTTTCATCGACGGATTCCACTTCCTTCGGATACTGGCCTAATTTACGGCATCCTTCTTTTAAATCACCATAACACTCCGCGTGCACGGAAATGATATCTGTGCCGGCATCAATAAAATCATCAATATACATCCCCGGGTTCTCAATCATCAGGTGCGCTTCAATAGGCAGCTTTGTCAGCGGCCGTATCGCCTTAACAATAATCGATCCGACGGTAATATTCGGGACAAAGTGTCCGTCCATAACATCGACATGAATCATATCAACGCCCGCATCCTCACATCTCTTAATCTCATCGCCGATCTTTGTGAAATCCGCGCAAAGAATACTGGCGCTGACTTTAACTTTTTTTGACATCATTTTCTCCTATTTGCTAAGTGCGCGGGAGAGGACTTGAACCTCCACCCCGTTTCCAGGACATGCACCTCAAGCATGCGCGTATACCATTCCGCCACCCGCGCCTTCAAACTTGCAACGCTGCGTTGATAAATTGCCGGAAAAGAGGATGCGCGCGGTCCGGCTTGGATTTAAACTCCGGATGAAATTGACATGCCACAAACCATGGATGATTCTTGATTTCAATAACCTCCACCAATCCTTTTTGCGTATTCCTTCCGGAAAAAACAAGCCCTTTGCGCTCCATAACCGCTTTATACTTATTATTAAACTCATAACGATGCCGGTGACGTTCGCTGATATTTTCTTTTTTATACGCCTGATAGCTTTTCGACTTTTTATGCAATTTGCAGGCAAATGCCCCCAAACGCATGGTCGCGCCCAGGCCGGTG
>CBDUYP010000075.1:0-5459 GCA_965371485.1 uncultured bacterium | reverse complement strand
CGTTTCAGGGGCGTGTGGGAGCAATCCCATGAGAGTTCGACCCTCTCTCCCGGCACCAATTTTTTTTAAAAAATGACGACATCCGCCACACAACTATTGATTATCGGAGGAGGTCCCGGAGGATACGCAGCCGCCTTCCGGGCCGCCGACCTCGGAATAACTGTTACCCTCGTTGATATGGAAAAAACTCCAGGCGGGGTATGCCTTTTGCGCGGATGCATCCCTTCCAAAACACTTTTGCACGCCGCTAAGATCCTTGCTGATGCAAGAGAAGCAAAGGAAATCGGTATCGAGTTTGCCCCACCGCAAATCCATCTCGATAAAATCCGCGACTGGAAAGACAGTGTCATATCAAAATTAACCAACGGGCTGCAATTTCTTTGCAAACAGCGTCAGGTAAATTTTATTCAGGGAAAGGCCTCTTTTTTAAATTCCGGTACCGTTAAAATCGAGAAGGATAACAACGAAACACAGGAAATTTCTTTTCAGCATGCCGTCCTTGCCACCGGTTCCCGGCCGGTAACCTTGCCCTTTGCAAAGCCATCCTCCCGGATCCTTGATTCCACATCCGCTTTAAACATCGAAGATATCCCGAAAAGGCTTCTTGTCATCGGAGGAGGATACATCGGCCTTGAATTGGGAACCGTGTACCGCGAACTCGGCAGTGAGGTTTCCGTGGTCGAGATGACGTCCTCGCTCCTTCCTGGCGTGGATGGCGCCCTAAGCCGCATCCTGACAAAACAGCTGACCGGTCGTTTTGCTTCCATTAAACTCAACAAAAAAGTTACCGATATCAAAGAAAACCCTCACGCGATTGCCGTAACCTTTGAAGACACAAACGGAAAAACTGCGACAGAAGAATATGACAAGGCATTGATTGCGATCGGACGAAAAACGGATTTCCAGGGACTGGGACTTGAAAATACGAAAGTTGAAGTAGGCAAGGATACCTTTGTGCAGGTGAACGCGCAGCGTCAGACCACAGACCCGAAAATTTATGCCGTCGGCGATATCACCGGAAACCCGATGTTGGCACATAAGGCCTCCTGTGAAGGCCGTGTTGCTGCCGAGGCTATTGCCGGACAAAAATCAGCGTTTGAACCCAAGGCCATCCCGGCTGTTGTCTTTACCGACCCGGAAATCGCCTGGTGCGGATTAACAGAAAATCAGGCTAAAGCAGAAAAAAGATCTGTTAAGATTGTCAAGTTTCCCTGGGGGGCATCCGGCCGTGCCATAACCTTAAACCGCACCGACGGGATAACAAAGATGATCGTTGACATTAAGACCGAGCGCGTCTTAGGATTAGGGATTGCCGGCGCCGGCGCCGGAGAATTGATTGCTGAAGGGGTTCTTGCCGTTGAGATGGGAGCCCTTGCCTCGGATGTCAAACTGAGTATCCATCCTCACCCCACCCTTTCTGAAACCATCATGGAAAGCGCAGAAGGCTTCTTCGGCTCAAGCACACATATTTATAAACCAAGATAAAGATCTAAACGGTCACCTTTTTGTAATCCCATGCGCTTGGCATGACCGGCATTAACTTCCAAAACATAAAGAGCCTCACTCGGCGGAGCATAGGTGGGACAGGGATCCTGCTGACATGGTGGAATATTATTCTTGATATGGACAACACGTTGGGCGGAATCAAACCAGACGATATCGAGGGGAATTTTCGTATCCTTCATCCAGAAACGATGCCGCTGACTCCCGGGAAAAATAAACAGCATTCCCTTATCTTCCCCTAAAGAATCCCGAAACTGCAGACCCCGCATACGATTCCCTTGGGTTTGAACGACCTCGACGTCAACACAATGATTTTTAAAACAGACCTGTTTGTCTGATCCTTCTAAATGACAGCCTGTTAAAAAAATGACAAACAGCAAGAACGAAACAGCGTCCCGCACCTTATTAAGGTTCATCATATGTAATATTCAGATAATCCCTGAATTCAAGCCGTCCTGTGATTTCTTTATTGATCATGGCCATCCGTTCGGTAAGATAGGGGTGAGTCCGCAAATAACTGCCGCGGCGTCTGGGACCTTTTTGATGTTCTTCTCGCATCTTTCTTAATACCTCAATCATTCCCTTGGGATCATAACCGGCCTTTTTTGTATATTTGACAGCCAATTTATCAGATTGAAACTCATCCGCACGCGAATGCGCCAGAAAAATAGTCGTAAATACCGTGTTAACACCCTGGGCCACCTGGGCATTACCCGAGGAAACAGCGAGAACCTGCAACAGCGTGTATCCGTAAGAATTCTGCAACCGCTTCATCGCATGTTTTGCCGTGATATGCCCTATCTCATGCGCAATGACGCCGGCTAACTGATCATCATTATCCGTGCGGTCAACAAGCCCCTGAAATACATAAATATACCCGCCGGGGAGGCTCACCGCGTTCAACTTATCCTCCTTAATGATCCTGATCGTGTAAACCAACTCCTTGCGGTCACACACTTTAACAAGACGATCCAAAATCCTTTGGACCCGCTCATTAACATCCACATCATGGTTGAACTCAAAATTTGCTTCCACTTGACTGGCAACCGCGTCGCCGATCCCGATCTCTTTCTCTGTCCCGTAAAGAAGAGTCTCTTCCCGTCCGGTGGCAAGATTATACTCTGTCGTACAACCGGCCATCGATATCATAAGGAACAAACTCAGGACGGAAATCCCCACCTTCTTTAACATAATCCTTAACTTCGCCATGGGCAAACCGATCACGTTAGAATAACACCCTTCAATCCGTTTTATGAACAAACCGCCCCGTCCCTCAATATCAAACCCTCCGGCTTTATCCAGAGGAAAAGTTTTGCTGTGGTAACAATCCATTTCAGAATCTGTTAATTTCTGCATAAATATCTTTGTCTTTTCATAATCAACATACCTCTTTCCTGCGCGCGCGTCAATAACCGCAACCCCCGTATAAACCCATCCGGGGCCGGAAGACAGAATCTTGAGAATCCGTCTGGCGTCTTTAAAACTGCGGGGTTTACCGATCAATTGCCCTCCCCCGGCATAGACAACCGTATCCGCGGCAATGATGATACCGTCTTTAACTTTTGCGGCAATGTCCCCGGCCTTCAGTAAGGCATTGTCTTTAACAAGAGCAGCGCAGGTCGTCTTGATTTTTTTAATTTCTTTGGCGTGACTCGGTCGGACAGTAAAGGGGATACCGGCGAGTTTTAATAATTTTCTTCTCTGAACAGAGGCGGAAGCGAGGATGATTCTTTTCATACAATATTATTTTATAGTATTGAAATTTTCACCTTTGGTGGAAATTTCAACACGGGCATAAAATAAGCGCAGAGCGCTTATTTTAGAAAATCCCCGGCAGTGAAAATCGGGATGAGTTCGCAGTTGCGCTCTGCCAGGGCCTCTTTGGCCCCTTCCCCGCGGTCAACAACACAGATGGCCTTTGAGGCTTTGATGCCGTCTTTTTCCAAGACATCCAGCGACTGCAGAAACGCCTTACCCGTCGTGGCCACATCATCAATGAGAACAACCCGCGCTCCCTGCGCAATGGACGGACCTTCGATCTGCTGCTGCTTGCCGTGGGCCTTGGGAGTCTTGCGGATGATAAACGTCTTGATCGGATGATGATCCAGATAACACAATGTATTGATGGCTCCCAAAATCGGATCAGCACCCAGGGTCGGGCCGCCGATAGCCTCACAGGATTCGTCTTTGAGCATGTCCATCATAATCCTGGCGCACAGGTAGGCCCCTTCGGGAATAAGTGTCACACGGCGGATGTCAATGTAATAGTCACTCTTTTTCCCGGAAGATAACGTAATCTCTTCCCTGAAAAATGCGTCCTTTTTTATCAGGTCAAAAAATCTCTCTTTATCATTCTTCATGGAAACAGACGACATTCATATTCTTTCGGAGTAAACCCGGATGTTTGATAAACGGCAGATTATACTAAAATTTAACCCAACTGTAATCGCTGATTTCCGGGGAGGGTTTGGCTAGAAAATATCCCTGGGCGGCATCCGTCCCCAACTTCTGCATGGTCTTCAGCTCTTCGGCCTTCTCAACCCCTTCCGCGATGGTTATGATATGACTTTTCTTGCAAAAGGCAATAATCGCTTCAACAATGTTCCGCTTAAGCGTATCCTTATGAATATTGCGCACCAAAGAGATATCAATCTTGACTAAATTCGGTTTGAGTTCCGCAATCGTCTCTAAAGCCGCGTACCCGCTGCCGACATCATCCACGGAAAATTCGAAACCGGCCTTCTTTAATTTGAGAAGTCTGCCTATAAGCTGTTTGTAATCCATAACCGCCATCCGTTCCGTAATCTCCAGGACAATATTATTCGGCGAGACACCAATCTCCTTGATAAACTTCTCCTGATCAAATTTTCCGTCTTCGATAAAATACGGACTGCAATTTAAAATAAGTTTCCCGGGGATAGAACTTTCTTTCCATTGCTTGATGGCTTTTCTCCATCCGAGTGTTTCCAATTCAAAATACTTCCCCAACTTTATCGCTGCCGCAAATAAAAGTTCAGGATTACTTAAAATACTGTCCGACGGAGGCCGGCTGAGCGCCTCGACCCCTAATAATTGATGCGATTCAAGAAAAAATATAGGCTGAAAATGGGGTCTAATGAGTTCGAATTCAAGAATCTTGCTCAACTCATCCATCAATTTCTGTCTATCTTTGAAATCCCCTTCGGCAAATCCCTGCCGGCGTAAGACCGCATTGATTCTGGCAAGCAATTCATCGTTGTCAAAAGGTTTGGCCACATAATCGTCAGCCCCAAGATGAAGTCCTTCGGACTTGTGGGAAGGCATACAAAGATTACTCATAAGGATGATCGGCATCCGCCGCAATTCTTTATCTTCTCTGATCCTGCGGCAAATCTCAAGTCCGTCCATATCCGTCAACGTCCGGCCCAATAAAACAAGATCCGGCTTGTTATAGATCTTCTTAAGGGCCTCCCGTCCTGTATGGACAACGTCAACCTTGTAATGACGCGCCTCAAGAAAGGCTGCTGTCGAGACCGAAAGGTCAGGCTCATTATCAACTAATAGTATACGGACATTGTTCATAAAAACACCTTTTCTCCATTTTACCCGCTTTAGAAATCAAAACAAGGAGAATTTAATCAATTGTCAATTCCGTGCCAAGATGTTAAAATGCCGCCGTGCTTAAGGAGATACGTCATGGCCTTGTCAGTCTCATCTATCCTCCCTTATGTCTCCTGTGTAAAAAGCACATCTCTCCCCACGGAAAAAAGGATTCCCTCTGCGCAGCCTGTCAATCTGCCATCCAAAAGAACACCCCCCCTTTTTGCTGTAAATGCTCCAGGCCGATAGAGGATTCCGGGCATTCATTTTGCAAGGCATGCCAGCGCACTCCCCTCTACTTCGACAGGACATGGGGAGTATGCCTTTACAATGACACGACCCGAAGGCTTATTCATATGTTTAAATATGGGAATAAA
>CBDUYP010000074.1:0-5466 GCA_965371485.1 uncultured bacterium | reverse complement strand
TGTACATAACGACAGAGACCTTGCAAAGCTGACAAAAGGCCACGAAGAGGCCCAGTCTGTTGAGATTTTTGAAGCAGAGGATATTGCTGCCATTCAAAAGAAGCTTGAAAAAGCGGGGATAACGTTGAAGAATTTTTTTAAGGAGGAAACGGCCGCGTTAAAACCTCTTTTCCGGATACAAGACGGGAAAGATTCTAACGATTTTTTTTCTTTGAAGGATGTTCTGGATTTTGTGAGGACACATGCCCAGAAGGGGATGCATATTCAGCGTTATAAAGGACTTGGAGAAATGAACCCGCAGCAGCTCGGGGAAACAACCATGGATCCGGCCCGCCGGACGATTTTAAAAGTTGCGCTTGAGGACGTCGGTGAAGTGGAGAAGACGTTCTCGATTCTGATGGGGGATGAGGTTGCTCCCCGCCGGAAATTTATTGAAACCAATGCGCACGACGTAAAAGATTTGGACATCTAATAATGATTCCGTATAAGAAATATGTCTCCATCGCGAGTTCCGCAGTCATCCCGACTCAGAAGGCGGGATGTTACGAGGATTGTTTGAGCAGGGGAGACATATTTCTTATACGGAATTACGAGTACGGGTATTTATGAACAGTTTAGCAACCAAAGAAAAAATCATTCCCGTTTACATTGAAGAAGAGATGAAAGCGTCTTATCTCGCGTACTCCATGAGTGTTATTGTGGGCCGCGCTCTTCCGGACGTGCGCGACGGGCTCAAGCCGGTTCACCGCCGCATTTTGTATGCGATGAAGGAATTGAACCTGGAACACAGTAAGCCTTATAAGAAAAGCGCGCGTATTGTCGGGGAGGTTTTAGGTAAATACCATCCGCACGGCGATACGGCTGTATATGACACCATGGTGCGAATGGTGCAGGATTTTTCTTTGCGCTATCCTTTGGTTGATGGGCAGGGAAATTTCGGTTCGGTTGACGGCGATGCTGCCGCGGCTATGCGTTATACCGAGGCCCGCCTGGAGGCTATTGCCGGGCAGATGCTGGTCGATATTGAGAAGGAGACCGTGGACTTCAGCCCGAATTTTGATGCCACGCTTAAAGAACCGCGGGTATTGCCGGCGGTTATTCCTAATCTCTTGATCAATGGGTCCAGCGGTATTGCCGTGGGCATGGCCACTAATATGCCGCCGCACAATTTGGGAGAAGTTGTCGAAGGGATTATTCATTTGATCGACAATCCGGAGGCCGTTATTAAGGATTTGACGAAATTTGTCAAGGGTCCGGATTTCCCGACAGGAGGCATTATCTGCGGGAGAGAGGGAATCAAATCGGCTTATACAACCGGACGGGGAAAAATTATCTTAAGGGCCAAGGCCTCGATTGAGCGGCAAAAGGGCAATAAGGACATGATCGTTATTTCAGAGCTTCCTTATCAGGTTAATAAGGCTAATTTGATTATTGCCATCGCGAATCTTGTTCAGAACAAAAGCATTGACGGCATTACTGATATCCGCGATGAGTCGGATAAAGAGGGCATACGTGTTGTTATTGAACTGCGCCGGGATGTTCAGCCGCAGATTATTCTCAATTACCTGTACAAGCATTCGCAGATGGAGGTCACTTTCGGGATTATTAATCTCGCGCTTGTCAACAACAGCCCGAAGGTTCTCACGCTTAAACAATTGATGAATCATTATATCGGGCACCGTCGTCTTATTATCCGCCGCAGAACCCAGTTTGAGCTGGATCGCGCTTTAAAACGCGCGCATATTTTAGAGGGATTGCGAATTGCGCTGAAGTTTATCGATCAGATTATCAAGGTGATCAAGACATCGAAAAGTACCGCAGAGGCCAAAGTCAATCTGATGAAGAAGTTTAAGCTGAGCGAGCTACAGGCGCAGGCGATTTTAGAGATGCAACTGCAGCGGTTGACGGCCTTGGAACGCGGCAAGATCGAGGAGGAATATAAGGAGTTATTAAAGGATATTGAACGGTTTCGTTCCATTCTGGCTTCGGGGGAAAAGATCGACGATATTATTAAGGAAGACCTTGTGGGTATCAAAAAGAAATTTGCGGATGAACGGCGCACCGAGATTGCGGCCAAGGCTGAGGAGATTGAGATCGAAGACTTGATTGCCGAAGAAGACATGGTGATTACTATCAGCAATACCGGATATATCAAACGTCTCGGGGTCGGTTCATACCGCAAGCAGAGACGGGGAGGCAAGGGTGTCACGGCCATGGTTACCAAAGATGAGGATTTTGTAAAACATCTTTTTGTGGCCTCGTCCAAGGATTATCTGCTGATATTTTCCGACCGGGGTATTGTGCGCTGGCTTAAGGTTTATGAGATTCCGATTGCTTCAAAGACAGCCAAGGGCAAGGCCATCGTGAATCTTCTGTCGTTGAAAAAGGAAGAGGAGTTGAGTTCTATCGTTGCTGTTAAGGAATTCTCTGACAATCAATGTGTCGTTATGGCTACGGCGAGAGGCCATGTGAAAAAGACAAAATTGTCCGCTTTCAGCAATCCGCGCAGAGGGGGCATTGTCGGGATGGGCTTGGGCAAGGACGACCGTCTGATCGGGACGGCCGTCAGTACAGGCAAATATGAGATTTTGCTCGCGACGAAAGAAGGGAAGGCCTTGCGCTTTTCTGAAAAAAATATTCGGGAAATGGGCCGCGGCGCACGGGGCGTGAGGGGCATCAGGTTGGCGAAGCAGGATTGTGTTGTCAGCATGCAGGTGTTTCCGTCGGATATCGGGAAAACAGGAAGCACTCTTCTAACGATTACGTCTCTCGGTTTTGCCAAGAGGTCTGATTTTAATGATTACCGCACGCAAGCGCGGGGCGGGCAGGGGATTATTAATATCAAGGGAGTAGCAAAGAACGGTTTTGTTATTGATGTGTTGGCGGTTATGCCGGAAGATGAGATTATGGCTGTGACCAAAGACGGTATGATTGTCCGCTGTCCCACGCGCGATATCCGCAAATCCGCGCGCAGCACACAAGGCGTGCGCTTGATGGCGTTAAAGAAAGAAGACCGTGTCACCTCTGTCGCCAATGTCGTAGCGAAAGAGGAGTAAGAAAATTCCCGACCCCATCGTCTAGCTTGGTTAGGACTCCAGCTTTTCAAGCTGGCAACGCGGGTTCAAATCCCGCTGGGGTCGCTTTTTTCATTTAAGACGTACATACGCCGTACGTACGCGAAGCGAGCCACCTATGTAGATTCTATGTAGAATCTACATAGACCTTAAATTCCCAAAACACTTCTTGATTGTTCGTATTTTCGGCAGATAATAAGAATCCTGCCGTGTGTTTGGTCTTATCCTAACAGGAGAACATGATGGACGTTTTGTTATTGATCGGTGTGACGATATTTTTTGGAACACTAGGCGGAAAGTTTTTTCAGAAAATAAAAATTCCGCAGGTTACGGGATATATTGTTGCCGGACTTATTCTGGGACAAACCGGGCTTAAGCTGTGGTCCCCTGAAAGGATTGAATTGTTAACCCCGGTTGTCAGCCTGGCGTTGGGGATTATCGGGTTTATGATCGGTGCGGAGTTGAAATTTGACCTTTTCCGCCGCCGGGGACGCAGTATTTATTCGATTCTTTTTTGTGAAGGCATTGTGACGTTTGTTGTCGTGACCGCCATGGTGACCCTTGTCACACAAAAGTTTTATTTAGGGATTTTATTCGGGGCGATTGCCTCGGCAACCGCGCCGGCCGCCACCGTCGATGTCCTTTGGGAATATAAAACCCGCGGCCCTTTGACGTCCACCCTTTTGGCTATTGTCGCCCTGGATGATGTTCTGGCCCTTCTTCTTTATGCCTTTGCCGGGCTTTTGGCCAAGGCACTGCTTCTTCATGAACATTTTTCATTGGTGCGTTTGGTCGGAAACACGGTTGTTGAGATCGGCCTCGGCACAGTCATCGGCGTGGCTGGCGGATTTGTTCTTTACTGGTTAACCCATTTCATCAAAGACAGGGAGCGCATCCTTCCTTTTTCTTTCGGGATTATTGCCTTGATCGTCGGGCTTGCATCCTATTTTAAAATCGACCTTATCCTGGCGAGTATGCTGGCCGGGGTGACACTGACCAACATTGCCCCCGTGGAGAGTAAGGAAATCTTTGAGACGATTAAAAAATCCAGCACACCGATTTATGTGCTTTTCTTTGTGCTTGTCGGCGCGCGGTTGGATATTGCTTTGGTCCTGGGGTCCGGGGTGACTCTTCTTGTGGTTGTTTATATTTTAAGCCGGACATTCGGAAAGGTGTCCGGGGCCTTTCTCGGCGGGCTTATCGGCAAGGCGCAGCCGACGGTTACCCGGTATTTGGGATTGTGTTTATTTTCGCAGGCAGGGGTTGCCATCGGTATGGCGATTTCCATGTATCATAATTTGAGCCACCTCGGGCCTGAACCCGCACAGATCGGGTTGCTCATCATTAATGTCGTGGTGGCCACGACATTTATTGTGCAAATCGTCGGTCCCTTCTGCGTGCGGTTGGCTGTTGAGAAGGCCGGAGAGATGTGGAAGGACATAACAGAAGAAGATATTATCGATTCTTATAAAGTGGCGGATCTCATCGAGAAAGAGGTTCCGGTTATTCAGGAAAACGCGACCTTGGATGCCATGGTGGGTAAGGTCAAGGCAAGCGAGTCTTGTGATTTTTGTGTTGTTGACAAGAAAAATCAATTGCTGGGAAGCATTTCCATCGGGGATCTGCGGGATGTTTTGCTGGAGCAGGAATTGGAACTGAACCGGCTTGTTTTGGCAAGAGACATTGCCGTCCCCAGCACAAGGGTTATTGCCGCGTCAAGACCGCTGAAAGAGGCCATGGAGATATTAAGGCTGAAAGATCTGGATTTTCTTCCGGTCGTGAAGAAAGAAGGGAGCCGGGAATTAGCCGGATTGATTCACTACCGGATGGTTATGTCGCAAATCAATAAAGAACTGCTGGATCGTCGGGGAAGTTAGATGAGAAATGTTGTCCAAAGCAGGATTTCCTTTCTTCTTTCGGTTTGTTTTCTGTCGATTTCTTTGACAGGATGTGATTTTCTCTACCGTCTTTTGCAGAAGGAAGGGGCCCAGGAGAGGGATCTTCTCGGCAGCGTTGTCCCGCCGGAGCGCAACCCCAGGGTTGCCGAGGTTCAGAAATTATTAAGACTTTATGGGTACAAGGTTGGCAGAGTTGACGGTGTTCTCGGAGGGAAAACACGCAGGGCCATTGAAAAATTTCAGAAAAACAATAATCTTGAAATAACCCGGTTTGTTGATAATGAAACCTGGGACATGCTGACCATTTTTGAAGAATACGGGTTGGTCATGGACGGGGAGATCAATATTGCCGCTGTTCAGCGGGCATTGAAGGAAGCCGGGCTTGATCCGGGATCCGTTGACGGGGAAATGGGCCGCCGCACACAAACTGCCATCAAAGCCTTTCAACAGCATGCAGGGCTTAAGCCCGACGGAAGAATCGGGTTTAAGACGCT
>CBDUYP010000073.1:0-5508 GCA_965371485.1 uncultured bacterium | reverse complement strand
CCAAAGTTTTTGGCCAGCAGATCAAGGCCGGTCACGCAGAATATGCCCTTTACGGGTTTGCGATTTATTATGTCATTTGTTTGATTCTTAACTGGTATTATTATGACCGGAAAAATTCCGGGATTCAATGCTGAACAACCCGAAATGCGAAAGAGTTTCATGTTGTCATAACGCAAGAGGGGATGTATAATAAAAAATAGATAAAGACCCATTAAGGAGTTGCCACATGTTTGGATTGGGTATGCCTGAATTAATCGTTATTTTTTTAATCATCCTGCTTCTTTTTGGAGCTAAGAATTTGCCGGATATTGCAAAGAATCTCGGTAAGGGGATCAAGGGCTTCAAGAAAGAGATGAGAGACTCGGAGGAAGAGAAATCTTCCAAAGACGAGCAGGCGAAAGACAAATAAATCCTTCCTTCTCCTCCCTTCTGTAAGGCCGGATGACACAACAAACTTTAAAATATGTTTACGGTCCTGTCTATTCCTGGCGGTTAGGTAAATCATTAGGAATTGATCCTATTGCCCAAAAAGATAAAATATGCAATATGGATTGTGTCTATTGCCAATTGGGCAGGACCTTTCATTTCAGCAATAAACGTCAGGTTTATGTCTCTGCGGGAGACATTGTTGAAGAAATCCTGTCCCTCCCGCCAACAGAGATTGATTATCTAACCTTTTCCGGCCGGGGAGAGCCGACTTTAGCCGCTAATCTCGGGAACATGATCAAAGCGCTGCGCGAAACAAGACAAGAAAAGATCGCTGTCCTGACAAACTCGCTGTTACTTTATGACAAAAGCGTTCAGGAGGACTTGTCCCTGGCGGATTTTGTTGTGGCTAAATTAGATGCCTGTGATCAAGAGACATTGATGCGTGTCGATAAGGCCATGCCTGGGGTTGATTTTGAGCGTATTGTCGAAGGCCTTAAGATGTTTCGGCAAAGATTTCAGGGAAAGCTGGCTTTACAGATCATGTTTATTGATACGAATAAAGGTTATGCGCAAAGAATAGCGGATATCGCAAGAGGGATTGCCCCCGACGAGATTGAGATCAATACACCTTTAAGGCCCTCCTCTGCCCAAGCCCTTTCTTTAGAAGAATTAGAGATCATTAAGAAATCTTTCGAAGGATTGCCTGCCAAAACGGTCTATGAATTAGAGCAAAAAACCGTTGAACCGTTTAATGAACGGGATACTATCAGACGCCACGGGAATTATAAAAAGTAAAAAATAAAGCCCATTGCCTGTATCCGTAAATCGTTCTATACTAAAAGTGAACGGGGATATAGGAGAGGAGGGTTCTGCGATTATGGCGGCAAAGATATTGATTATCGAAGATCATGATGATTTCAGAAAGACGGTGAGAACTCATCTGGAAAGTCAGGATCTTGATTTTGAGATACAGGAGGCAGCCTCCGGGGAGTTGGGGGTGTCTTTGGCATTAAGGGAGCGGCCGCACATTATTCTCATGGATATACGCCTTCCGGGCATTAACGGAATTGATGCTGCCAGCAAGATTAAAATACACATACCTGAAAGCGAGATTATCATCCTGACTATGTTTGAAACCGAGGCCTTTAAGGAAGTTTTCCAAAGTGATCATGTGACAGCGTATGTCGGGAAAAGTGAACTTTATGAAAAATTGGTTCCGATCATGAAGAAAATTTTGGATGTAAAGAAGATTTCTATATAAAATTGAACATATAACTAGTACTGAGGGGAAGGTCATGGCATGGCAAAGAAAGAAAGGGGCAGGAGCGAAACCGCCAGGCAACGAGGATGATTCTATCCGTCAGGTGTTGAGTCATACAAAGATTGAGGCAATCATGTCTCCGGAGGTTGTTTCAATAGTAGAGGATACCCACTTCAGCAATGTTCCTCAGTTGTTTACGAATCATAACATAAGGCATCTTCCCGTTGTCGATGAAGACAATGAACTTGTCGGGCTGATGACGCAGAGAGAGCTTTACAAGATTCAATCACCGAGAAAACTGGAAGACGGCAGTTGGTATTATGACGAGAGTATTTTAGATAATATTATTCTTTCTCATGTAATGATTAAGGATCTTCTTACCCTGCATCCTGAGGACACGGTTAAAGAGGCCGTTTTCTTGATGGTTCATCACAAATGTGGATGTATTCCGATTGTTGACGAAAAGAATATTTTATGCGGTATTATTACGCAACACGATATCCTGAAAATTACTTTAGCGATTCTTAAGGGTTGAAATAAGTTTATTTCCCGCTTCTTGTTCCATATTTTATATATTAGAATGAAATGTGTTTATGGAATTAAGTGAACAATTTTCCAAGGCGGGGGTTGAAGCGACAGAGGAGAATGAAGATGCCTGAAAAAGAAAGTGATGACCCATCCGATCAAGTAGCCGATGAATCACCAGCGCCGCATGTTCTTCTTAATGAGTTAGACAAGGATGCGGCAGCAGAGGCTGGTGCCCAAGAGGCCGACCCGGGTTCTGCCCCTGCAGATTTTTCCTCTGTGGATCAACCCGAGACTACGGAGCAACCAGAAGTTGCGGATCAACCTGAAGTTGCGGAACAACCCGAAGTTGCGGAACAACCTGAAATGGCTGATGAAATGATAGCCGAGGTCATGGTAAAATTAGATGAGATCCTTGAAGAATTTAAAGCAAAAAAATAAAGAGGAGGACTCCCGTGTGGAAAGTTCTTGTTGTTGATGATAATACCGCTAATCGTGAATTATTGGTAGCGTTGTTGGAGGACAAGGCAAAGTGTAATGAGGTAGAAAATGGCGAAGACGCACTGACGGCTTACGATAAATCTATTGAGAGCAGTGAACCTTATGATTTTATCCTTCTGGATGTGGCGATGCCGGGAGTCGATGGCGTTGATGTTCTTCAGAGGATCAGAGATAAGGAAGAGGCGGGGGGTGTTCTCCAGGAGCAAAGGGTTTCGATCATTATGGTGACGGCGCATAAAGAAGTGTTCATGGATGCCTTCAATCGCGGATGCGATGATTATCTTCTTAAACCCATTGACGGGGATCAATTGATCAGCAAGATGCAGGAAAAACTTCCCTTAGTGTAAATGTCCTACCCTCTTCCCGTTTACAGAAAATATTCAGCCGGTGAATTTTAATAAACTGCGCACAGTCATCGTTTCATTCGCAAAGAGAGGCATCACGCTCTACCTTCTCGCCTTTTTGTTATTCCATGTCATTGTCAATAATGATCTGCTTAAGCTCAAGGCATTAAACCATTTTCTGCCGTCGGACAGCCGATGGGAAAAGCTGGAAAAGAGTCCGGATAAGCTTACCTCTGAGGGATTAAATGAATTTCTGGATTACTATGAGCACGTCATTCAATATATGCCCAAATGGGCCGGGGCATATGGTATGCTGGGATTTTGTCATTATTACCTGGGAGATCAAGAGAAAGCCATTTCTTTTTATAAAAAGGCCATTGACGTTGAACCACGTTTTTTCTGGTCTTATTTTAATATCGGTGTGATGCATTTTAAAAACGGAAATTATGAGAAATCCGTTGGGGCATTCGAGAATGCGATGGAAAGAAATTCGCCCAATGCCTTAGTCTTTACGCAATTATCGCACATTTATCAGGATGTTATCAGGCGTACCGGAAATTCTGATGATACGGTTAAGAAGAAACTGAATGTCAGCTACCATGATTGTTTTGCCTTATTGGTTTCAAATTATTATCATTTAAAGAATTTTCCGGCGATGCTGCGCGCGGCGACCTATATGATTGACGCGGATTCCGGAAACACCGATGTGGCTTATTATTACGCGGGCTTGGCGGCATATGAAATGAAGGCGTATGAAAGAGCTGCCCTTCTTTTAAAAGAATGCGTCAGAAGAGACTCCGCCAATACGTATGCCTTGCATTATTTAGGATTATGTTTGAAAGAATTAGGAAAGGAGCAACTGGCCGCGGGGATATTGCGAAAAGTAAAATCTTTGCCTCAGGGGAAAAATCCGATTTTTTCAAAAGATGATGAAATTAAAATCAAGATTTTTTAATACAAACCGTTATTGGGTTGCGGGCGGCCTTCTGTTGACTGCCTTCTTCTTAAGTTATCACTATTATGCCGATAGTGTGCAACGAACCGATGATCAGGTCTTTGACGTCAAGAAAACAGTTTCCTGGGTGGAGACTCCCGAGGGGATATACCGCAGGAGTGCCAAAAGGGACTTGGATAGCATATTGTTATCCGAAGACAGCTGGCGGGATTTTACGTTAGCTTTTGATTTGATCAACCCGCGGGATTGCGGGCTTGTTTTCCACTATCAGGATAAGGACAATTTTGATTTTATTTTTTTCAAAAAACAATCCCATATCATCTTATGGGGCCGCAAAAAAGACGGTGTCTCGCGGTCCACCGGACAGATAGCATTTCCTCTGACGGTACAACAGAAATGTGTTCTGAAGGTTGAGCAAAGGAGTGCACAATTATTTGTTAATGATCACTCCATCGTAAAAATTCAGACGCATTTCCGCCGCGGCAGGCTCGGTTTTGTATTAAAGGATGCTCTTGATCCCCGGACCATCTTTTATCAATTTACGATAAAAGGCACACAGACCGATGGGCAAAGCGTCACGGGGCGAAGTCCGCCTCAGTCGTCTCTTGGGTCCCAAGGCCACCTCTATTTTCTCCCGCTTGTTTTCTTTTATATTATGATGATGGCCTTAAGTTTGTTTTTGGCCTTTTGCTGTTTGAAATATCATGCAAAAAAGAAGGCCTGTATGACACAGCAAAAAGATGAGAATTTTATTAACATTTTTACTGTCAGTTTTATTCATCTTTTGCTGGCTGCATGTATTTTCTGGCCGTTTATTTCCCGTGGAGACATCCTGGTCTCCAGCTATGATAATTTTGGCGAGATCTTCCCGTTGTTTTTTTTATCGAAACATAATTTTGCCAACATCCTCCAGGGGCAATCCCTTCCGCTGTGGAACCCCTTTGTTCATAACGGCGTCCCGTTTTTCAGCAATCACTGGAATATGGTCTATGATCCGTTGAACTGGCTGGTCTTTTTATTTTCCGATAAAAATGTATTACGTATTTTAACGCTGCGCACCTTTATTGAGGTGTTTTTATTGGGGCTGTGCGCTTATGGATTTTTTGCGATTGAACTGCGTTCCAGGAAATGGGCACTCTTTTGTTCGATTGTTTATCAGCTCTGTTCTTTGCTGATCTTCACATTGACAGTTTTCCCGACGGTATCTTTGTATTTTGCGATGACCCTTTATCTTTATGGGCTTTGGTCCATGCCGTCGCGCCGGGCTATTTTCAATTACGTCCTGTTGACCTTTGCCGTTATCCTGATCCTGACTTCGGCAAATATGGCTTTTATTTTCTATGCCCTTTTATCTTTATCAGTCATTTCTCTTTATCGATGCAAGAAAGAAGGAGTACGGACATTCGGCCTGGTGCTTTTAAGCTTTATAACGGGACTGCTGATCAGCGCGATAAGGATTTTGCCCTGTGTGTTTGGAATTGCAGGCAGCAACA
>CBDUYP010000072.1:0-5568 GCA_965371485.1 uncultured bacterium | reverse complement strand
CGCGGCCAAGGAAGCCATCCTCAAGGCCATCGGGGATAACGCGCACGTCAACTGGAAAGACATGAAAATCCTTAATGATAAAAACGGGACACCCTTTTGTCTTTACAGCGACAAGAAATTCAAATATAAAATCCTGATTTCCCTCACACACACCAAAACCTATGCGGCTGCCAACGCTATTATCACGTCGTAATCCAAAGGCCTTTAAAAACATGTACGGGCACGTTCTTCTTTTATCCGGATCCCGCAATATGCCTGGAGCAGCTTCTTTAAGCGGACTCGCGGCCATGCGTTGCGGAGCAGGATTGGTAACGCTGGGAATTCCCAAAGGTCTCAATGCTGTCATTCAGAAAAAAACTTCCCCTGTTATCATGACACTGCCCTTGGACCAAACCCCTCAACAAACCATCTCTGCGGCAGCGTATTCCCAGTTAAAAGATCACATAAAGACTTACCAGGCCGTAGGCATCGGTCCCGGTTTATCCCGAAACCCGGGGACACAACGCTTTATTTTAAAAATTATTGAAACGTGCGCGCAACCGCTGGTGATTGACGCTGACGCACTCAATGCCGTAGCGGGAAATTTAAAAAGTTTAACGCGGACAACCACCCTTAAAATTCTGACGCCGCATCCCGGGGAGATGGCCCGTTTAACCGCATTAAAAAAGAAGGACGTTGAAAAAAACCGCGAAAAGATTGCCAAAGAATTTGCCGTAAAGCATTATTGCATTTTACTCCTCAAAGGACACCGCACCGTGGTCGCTTCCCCACAGGGGAAGACCTACATCAACACAACCGGAAATCCCGGAATGGCAACGGCCGGAAGCGGGGATGTTCTAACAGGAATGATCACCGCTTTTCTCGGACAAGGCTTGTCCGGATTTGAAGCTGCCAAATGGGGTGCCTATCTCCACGGGAAAGCAGGGGACCTTGCCGCCAAACAGAAAACGCGCCTTTCCATGATTGCCACCGACATCATTGAAAACATCCCGACTGCTGTTGGAAAAATGCAATGATTCCCCCGCAAAAACCCGTCGACATCCCTGCGAAAGTTGTACTGCACTCCTGCTGCGCACCCTGCTCTGGGGCTATCATGGAAGATATGACGGCATCAGGGATAGAGGTCATGATATTCTTTTATAATCCCAATATTCACCCCCCGAAAGAATATGACATCCGCAAAGGAGAAATCATCCGTTTTGCTGAAAAGATGGGGATCGCGTTTACGGACGCGGATTATGACACTGACGATTGGTTTAAACGCGTAAAGGGACTTGAGCAGGAACCGGAGAGAGGCCGGCGCTGCACAGAATGCTTTGACATGCGTCTCGAACGCACAGCCCTGTTCGCCCACGAAAATAATGTCAACGTCTTTACAAGCAGTCTGGGAATATCCCGTTGGAAAAATATTGATCAGGTTAATGTCTGCGGTCAGCGCGCTGCCTCGCGATATTCCGGCCTGACCTACTGGACAGAGAACTGGCGCAAAAACGGCAGAACCCAGCGCAAGCAAGAGATCATCAAACAAGAAAAATTCTATCAACAAAAATACTGCGGATGTGTCTATTCATTAAAGACACAGACGCCGTCATCAGAAATTTAATTTGTGAGAATAAAGACAGCTCTTGAAAATCATGTTTACACCTTAATATTTCTCATCAATCTGTGTTCTGCCCTGATTTTCCGGCTTCGGCATCTCGTCGTCGAAAGAATGTGGCCTGACGAGGCCCTCTATGCCTGGCTCGGGCAGAGGATATGGCAGAACCCAACCCTTATCTTTTCCAAAGAAGCCACGGCCTTTCACCCGCCGCTCTTTCCGTTTTTTTTATCTTTAGGACATTTCCTTCTGCCTTCACCATTAGCCTGCCGGTTTATCGTGCTTGTCTTCAACCTGGCAGGAATCGTTCTTATTTATTTCCTTGGAAAGAAAATCAGCGGGCCTTTTGTGGGACTCCTCGCTTCTATTTTCCTTGCCAATAATTACTTATATTTCGGACAGGCCAACCTCATCCTCGTCGACGGCGTATTAACCGTTGCCTATATCGCCTTTGCGCTCTTGCTTTTAAATATTACCCCGAAGACCGGAAAGAGGGAGGATCTGATTGTCGGACTCATGGGGTCTTTTTTTATCCTTTTAAAATGGTACGCGGGAATACTGATGATTCCCATGCTGCTGGGATACTATCTTTTCGCATTAAAAGAAATACCGTTACGGCAAAGAATGAGAAAAATGGCTCTTCCCCTGACCTTGTATGCCATCCCGACAGCAGCAATTCTCATGACAAAGATAACAGCCATCACCACCGTGTTTCATGGACAATATTTCGTGCAACCTTTTTGGTTCTACATTTCGAATCTCCGTTTTCTTATCGGCATCCCGTATATCTTCCCTTTATATATTATTGGTTTATACAGCTTGCTCAAACAGGAGAGAAGAAAAACAGTCCTTTTGCTGTCCTGGATCATCCCCTTATTTATTATTTTATCAATCATTTCCGAAAAAACATTCCGCTACATACTTCCCTCTGTCCCATGTTTGTTAATAATCAGCAGCTTGGGAGTTGACCATATTTTAAGCCGTCTCTTTCGATCTCCCCGTATCAAGACCGCCAGGGTTTTGACAACGGTGATCTGTTTATTCTCCTGCCTGTCGTTATATCCGAAAACAGAGACCGCCTTAAAAAAAGACGGCACAGGATATGCCGGATTCCAGGAGGCAGGGACGTGGATCAGAAATCATACCGACCCCCATGCCATCATTATGGCGGGATCCAGACGGGCCATTCGTTATGCATCCGGAATCAATTATAAAGAATTTGGCGGAAAGATAATTTCCATCCCGAAGGATAAGAAAGATTTCGCAAGAATAGTCACAGAATCTAACGGAAGAATTATTTTAGAGACAGACATCTGGGAATTCACACAACCAAAGTGGATTTATCCTATGACCGGGGAAACAAAAAAATTTCTCGACGGATTGAACTTTAAAATGGGAAGAGTCGTTTATCGTCCCGCTCAAAACAAACTTGATCAACCGGTTATCCGGATTTTTAAGATGGAGCCGAAAAATTAAGATAGTGGAAAAAAATATTCACAATTTTATTGATAATCTTCTTTATAGTCATTGTGTGGCTGACAATTGTTTCACCGGACAAGTGGGAGGCGTTGGTGTCAATGCTTATATTTACCTTATTCTCTTATTATCCATCTGTGGCGTTTATTTGTTCAAACATCCTCGCGCTGTTTTCGCGGTAAAAGTGACGTCGGGGATAGTTCTTGTGTTAGCCTTAATCTTGCAATTGTCGGGACGACTGATCTATTTTAATAAAGAATACCCCTATTATACGTCCCAAAATATAAATCAAAGATACCTCCCATATCTCAGACCTCTCTACAGATTTGCCGAAGATTGCAGACACCGGTTGCCGGGCAAACATCAGGGAACATTTCTGACTGGCATGGATATGTCTCAGGAAGTACCGGGAAAATTTATTTATGAGGTGCTGTCTTATTACTTGTATCCCATTGATATCCGGGACGTCAGGGAAGAGGACAAAGATTGTTTGGTTGTATTTGCCAAAGACAATCCTTCTAAAAATGTGCCAAAAGGATACCGCATCATACTGAAAGAAAAAAATAATTTATTAGCCATCAAGCAAAAAGGCTCAAAATAATATATGGTTGTCCTATTAAAAGTCATGATTGGTTTGCTTGTTCCCTGGGGATTAGGATATGCCCTTCTGGCATTTATGTTTCGCAAGACACCTTTGAAGATAATGCTATCATCCGCCCTGGCTTACGGTCTCGGACTTGGAGTCTTATCACAATGGATGCTTATTTTAGGTATGGCTGGGATACGGTATAGCCTGTCGACGATAGGTTTACCGTTAATCATTCTCACGCTCTTTTTTGTGTTTTTAACATTAAAACATAAAAAGCAAAACATTCTTACGCCCAAAAGCCCGACGGAAGACGAGAAACATGAAAAGTTGTCTTTACCAGAAAAGTTGTTTTATTCGGCAGCTCTTGTGTATATCACGTGTACGATATTCTTAGTCTTTTGGCGGGCGTTAAATGTACCGGTCCAAAGCTGGGATGCTTTGCTTGTTATTGCTTTTAAAGCAAAGGTGTTCTTTTATGACGGACTCATCCACCATTTGCGATTACCGCACAGTGCCTACCCGCTGCACGTGCCCTTTGCGCAAGCCTGGATGGCGTTGAATCTCGGAGAATGGCATGATTGTTTAACAAAAATCATCTTTCCCATATCCTTTCTTTCGTATTTAATGATCCAATATCATTTTCTAAGAGTGCTGACAGATAAAAAATGGGCCATTGCCGGTGTTTGCCTTTTGATTTCATCCAATTTCTTTGTTTATCATGCCACCATTGCCTACATGGATTTTTTTATGATGTACTATAATTGCACAACGATAATGTTGATTCTTTTATGGAGCAGGAAAAATGCAGACAACGACTCTTTACTTATCCTGGCTTCCTTGTTCGCGGGCTTCACAACTTTCATAAAGAGCGAAGGGACAGCGTACTTGTTCATTCACCTGATTTTAATAACACTGATCCTTCTCCGGAAGAAAATGATGCCGATAGGGGAAAGGCTAAAAAGAATGACTCAATTTGCAATTCCTGCCTTTGGAATCTGTTTTACATATCACATCTATAAGGCTTTTCTGGAGATATCCAATCATCCGGTAGACGGGAGGACAGAGATAAGTCTTTCGCTAAATTCTTTTTCCCGGATTCCTGTCATCATTCATGCGTTCCTGGAAAATCTTATATCAGGCGGAAATTGGAGCATTATATGGTTTATTCTTATTATGAGCATACTTATTAATTTCAAAAGATTCAAAGAGTGTCCTTTGATAAAATGGCTCGCTGTTTCAATGGGCTTGTTTTTTGGCTTTTATTTTACAATCTTTCTTGTAAGCAAAACTTTTCTTTGGATATCCGGGATGCATGCGGATGTTATCTTATCAAGGGTTCTGCTTCATTTCTTCCCCTTATCCGTCCTGCTTATTATCTTGTTAAACTATCCTGAAAAGAAGAAGGTTCTCTCAAAGATTACAAGTACCGCTCAATCTTACCTTTGATTTCTTTAAACGCGTAGGAGGGAGCCTGGGGTTTCCGCCCGAAGCAGATCCCGAGGTTTTCATGGAGGGTAACGAGGTTTAAGTCAACATGGCGCGGTTTAATGGCTTCGGGAGTGTTCATGTATTTGATCGACTTTCCATCAACGCCGACGACAGTGATCCCTGAGATACCTTTCAGTAAAAGAAGAACCGCTGCCGCGCCGGCCTCTTTCCCGAAATTGGCATCGAGAGGAGAGGAGTGGCCGCAGCGGACAAGATGGCCGGGAGTCACGGCCCGAACCTCCGGAATCTCATAAAGCCCCTCGACAAACATCTTTGATGCTTTCATGAAATCCTTAACACCCGAGTCGCGTTTTAAACTGTTAGTCAAATACAGACAGACAAAATAAAAAACCCCCCCCACCCCAGTGTGTCACCAAGCCAACACCCCCCCCCCATAAAACAACAAAAAAAAAAACCA
>CBDUYP010000071.1:0-5750 GCA_965371485.1 uncultured bacterium | reverse complement strand
TCCTTAAACACCTCGATAAACCCTCCTATCATGGAAGTTCCACCGGAGCAGACAATGTCAACAGGTTCCGTAAATTGAGGAACGTCTTTGGTTGCTTCGAATTTATCTTTTATATTTTTCAGTGTGTAGCTTATCAGATTTCTGTAATAGATCACCACGGCCTCTGTTTCGCGGGACGTGGGGTTGTTGATATCGATCCCCTTTTCTTTAAGGGCGGTGGCCCTGTTAGGCGTTGTGGCCAGGACCTGGGCCACGTTTTTATCGATCCAGTCGCCGGCACGGCTTGTCGAAAAAGCAACGGCAGGGATGGTCTTGTAAGAGACGCACACATTCACCATGCCTCCGCCTAAGGATATGCCGATACCGGTAAAATCTTTATCTGCCAATTCGCTGAAGATAACGGCATGGCCTTCATTGATCTCATGCGGCATGTAGCCTAAATTCTTGAGTGCCCCGGATATAATCGATGAGTGATAAATGATATTGAAATCCGCGTCAATAGGATCTGCCGGAACAGAGTAATAACAGGACATGCCTTTTTCTTCCGGTTCTCCTAAAACAGCCTTGATCAGAAGGCCGAATATCAGCGTGGCATCGGTTTCATCCGGGCTAATAACACCTGATTGCATGGGGCGGCGCACTGTTTTATTCATGATATTGGCAAGTTCAAAGGCTGATTCGCCCAGGACGTAGACCTTCCCTCCCACCTCGGCATACTGCACTTTTTGCTCTTGTAACATTTTCTTTGTGAAAGAATTAATTTCAATGTCCAAAAACGTATGACGCACCATCTTGATCTTAACGTTTCCCTGATCATCCTGTGCGGCACCCACCAAATTCATTGTTCCGATGTCAAGTCCCTTTACATTTTTACCCATGAGAGCATCTCCTTAATTTAAATTTAAAGTAATCGTTGTGAGTCTGTTTTGTTTATCGTACACGTCATTATATAGCATCATTATAATACACCATGAAAACAGTTTTATGGAAATTTTATTATTTCTTACGATTTCTGCGCGACGGGAACCTTAATATGAAAAGTCGCCCCTTTGCCTTCTTCGCTATCCACGCTCAGGTCGCCTTTATTCCTTTGCATGATCTCATAGCAGAGGGAAAGCCCCAGCCCCGTACCTACGCCGACTTCCTTGGTGGTGTAGAAGGCCTCGAATATCTTTTTAATATCCTTATGCGAAATGCCGATACCGGTATCGGTAAAGTTGACTTCAATGAACGCATTGTCTATCGCGCGCGTTTCAATGGCGATGGTGCCGTTCCCGTTCCCTTTTTTATCGATAGCCCATTTCGCGTTTGAAAACATATTTAAGAAAACCTGTTGTATCTCGTTGGCGTTGCCGTAAGCCGGGGGAAGATCATCCGTATACTTCTTGTCTATTTGAATGCCGGCATTTTTAAAGTTGTAGCCTACCAGCATGACTGCGCTATTGAGAGCTTTATGGATATCGAATGCATCAAAGACCCCCTCCTTTTGCCGGGAGAAATCCAGGAGATTCTGCGTGATCGATTTGCATCGCTTGGCAGATTCTTCAATGACCGTCAGGATCTCATCCAAATCATCAAGTTTCCCGCCGGATTTCATTTCCATTCTTATAATCTGGACGTTTCCCAATACCCCGGAAAGAGGATTGTTGATCTCATGGGCAACACCGCTGGCGAGTTGACCGATGGCAGACATCTTTTCTGTTTGAACCAATTGGTCCTGTGTCTCCTGCAATTTTTGATTTGTTTTCTTGAGCGATTCATTTGAGCTGTCGAGGACTTCAATGTATTTGTCCTTCATGCTTTTGTACAGGCCGGAATGCTCAAGAGATATGGCCGCGTGGTTTGCAAGGGCTACGATGGCTTCAAGGTCATCTTCTGTAAATAGATAATCCGAAGAGATGATATTCAGATTAATCGTTCCCTTAACCGAACCTTTAAAGAAAATCGGGGCGTTGATCGAACATTTTATGCCCTCTTTCCATTTGATATTTTTAAATCTTTCGTCGTTTTTCATGTCTCCGTGAAGCAGGAGAGGTTTTCTGTTTTTGATAACCCACCCGGTTATGCTAGTCTGCCTGTCTAACGAAGGCTGCAGAATGGAACCGTCTACCTTAAAACCGGATGATTCAGAAACCACAATTTTTGGTGTTGATTGTCCTGCCCGTAGAAGGGTAATCGAGGCGGTATCGGCTTTGACAAGAGATTTTGACGCAACGACAATAAAATTGAGCATATGGTCGGACGAGAGGTCAGGGGTCAGGCGCTTCAGCAATTTAAAAAGGATTTCCGATCTCCTTGCTTTATCTTTTAATATTCCTTCGGCGCGCTTGCGTTCTGAGATATCACTGATAACGCCAATCGAGCCGGTTATTTTCCCGGAGGCATCCTTTAATATGCTGATCGATATTTCCGCATCAAGAAGAGAACCGTCATTCTTGAGCATGACTGTTTCAAATTGACGGGGGGCGCCTATTTCACGTATTTTAAGGGAACGGATTCTTTTCCACTCAGTCTCAGGGTAGAGAGAGCTTACGGGTTTTAGATAAAGACCCGCAATATTCATGTCCAAAAGTTTCTCGGCAGCCTTATTCCATGAGACAATACGTTCTTTAGCGTCGGTGACCATGATTGCGACAGCCGAGTTTTCAAAGACAACACGGTATCTTGTCTCGGATTCTTCAAGCTGCGCGATGCGCGCGTCCAAATCAGCACGCGTCGAACCCTTGAGCGTCTGCTTCCTGTGTTCAATCGACTGAAGGATTGTTGATATCAATACACGGCTGTCAAACGTACCTTTAATAAGGTAATCTTCCAGACCGTGTCCGATAAATTTATCCTTCATCAATTCATCGTCGAGTGCGGTTACGGCTACAATAGGGGTCTTGGGGTTTTCGTTATAAACTCTCGAGATGGCGTCAAGTTCTTGCCCGTCCGGAAGTCCCAGGTCTAAAAGGATGATATCAAAGTCTTTCTTTTGCAGGCTCGTTGTTGCTGCGGCGAGACAATCCGCTGTTTCCATTGAACAGGCAAAATCAGCGTTGCTTGACAACATGGCTTTGATGAGTTCAACGTTGAGAGCGTCATCCTCTACGAGGAGGACGTTGATTTTTTTATCGTTTTCGTTTTGGTCGTCCATCGCCTTGTTCTTCAGCGGCCCTGTCATCGGCATCGCTTTCGGTCAGCGTTTTTATAACCGTAATGAGTTCTTTGTTCTGGATGCTCAAATCATCGCGGGTTTTTTCTAATTGGGTGGTTTTTTCTTTCAGGACCTCAAGCTCATTCTTTGATCCCTGAAGATCATTAAGCAGTATCGTTTTCTCGTTTTTCATCTGCTGCATTCTTTCTTGTACTTCCACAGTCCTCTTTTTACTTTGTGAAGCAACCAAAAGGAATCCACAGAGCATAAACACGAAGATGGATACCAGCAGGACGATTAAAAATACCGGCTTTATTCCCATCGGCGCTTTTTGTATGGCCATCATCCGGGAGTCCCCGTTTTCAAATTCATCTCCCGTGAAGTCTTCCTGCCTGATTTCCCATGGCAACTGCGGTTCATGGGCCATCTGCGTCTGGGGAACTTGTGTTGCCACATTGGACTCAAACTTTTTCTTCATAGCGATTCTCCTATGATCTCATATTTGGGTTGACTTCCTCGACAAGACTTTTTATATCCTGCGCGGCCCCTGAGTCCGCGTCGAGTTCAAAAATTGATTGACCAAGGCTGGAGGCATTGATGACATCGTAGGATTCTTTTATCACGGTTTTTAAGGAATATTCCGGATAAAATTTATAAATAGCCTCCTTGGCCTCTTTACATACCTCATACGCCGGATTATACCGGTTTAAAACAATATGTATATTTTCCAAATAAAACCGGAAATCCTTCTCAACAGAGGCCAGGGTCTCGAGAAGTATCTTTAACCCATGGAAAGAAAGAAAATCAGCCAATGCCGGGATAAGAATCACGTCGGATGCTAATATCGCGTTAAGGCTTAGAAGTCCTATGCTGGGGGCGGCGTCTATAATGATATAATCGTAATCTTTTTCAATCGTTCTTAATGCCTTTTTAAGTTTCAGCTCTTTGCTGACCATCCTGGACAACGACAATTCCAACGAGGAGAGAGAAATGGATGAGGGCAGCAATTTCAGTGTCGGTAACGATGTTGGAACGATGATATTGGAAAGACGTTCTTTCCTGACGATGACGCTGTATAGATTTTTTTCATGGTGCACGCCTTCCTGATTCAGGTATGTTGTCAGATGCGCCTGCGCGTCCAGATCGACCATAAGGACTTTGTTTCCCTGTTGCGCTAAGTAGTACCCGTACGCGGCAGATATACTTGTTTTCCCGGTGCCTCCCTTATAATTTAAGAATAAATGCTTCTTGGGAGCGCGGGATCTTCTTCTAACCTTCAGGTTTCTTTTAAATAGGCGCGCCATTGTTTAAACCTTTCTTTTAATCTTCCGCGGTCTCCGCGGTTCCCAGCATGCCGTGGACCTCATCAACCATGGCCATGGCTTCGGCAAGGTCTTCTTCAAGCTTTTCTCTTTCGTCTAAACTTTTTTGAAGCTCTTCCTTAAGCATGATGATGCCTGCCCCGGCTTTTTCCTTCCACTGTGTTAATTCCGCGATTTCATCTTCCCCTTGTGTTTGATCCTTTATGCTCCCTTCATCTCTTTTCAGGCGTTCTTTTTCGATTTCCAGTCGGGCCATGGCCTCATCCTTCTTTTGAACTTCAGATTGCAGTTTGGAGATTTTTTTCTTCAAATTTTCTTGCTCCTTGAGGACATCTTCATCTTTTATCTGTCCTCCCTCCAGTCGGCTTATCTTTTCTTCAAGTTCGGCCCTGAGTGTTTGCTCTTTTTCAAGTTGAGCTTCAACGGCGCTCCTTTTACCCTCGTTTTGTTTAAACGTCTCTTCCAGCTTCGAAAGAATCATCTCGTAATCCTGCGCGTCCTGTTGGCTCTTTTCATCTTTTTCTTTCATCTCAGATTCAAGCTGTGTGATTTTCTCCTGAAGCTCTGCCTGAATGTGTTCATCTTTTTCTTTTCCCATATTTTTTTGCGATTCCAGATCTGCTTCGAGGGAAGCCACTTGCTCCTCAAGTGCCTCTTCTTCTCTGGTGACCCGCTTTAACCGTTTATTCAATTCAAGGGTTGCTTCGTTGACAGACTCTTCAACCTCAATGTTTATTTTGCGCTTGGATTCTTCAATCTGCTTAAGAATTTCTTCGTAATATTTGGCATCGGCCTCTATCTTGCTGTCCCTGGTTTCGACTTCTGTTTTTAATATGGCCGTCTCCTTTTCCAATTCTTTTTCCCTCTTATCCTTAGCCTCAAGCCGGGCATTGATCTTGTCCCTTTCGCTTTTTAATCCACTGAGCTCTTTTTCATTTCCGGTCATAAGCGTCGAGAGTTTTTTGTTCTTCTCATCGATCTCTTCTTTAAGCTGTGTCATGGATTCTTCCAGTTCAAACTTTAATTTAATTTCACCGAGGACATTCTCGATCTCTTTATTGAGTTCCGTGTTGAATTGTGTTTCTTTCGCATGCAGGATTTTCTCAAGTTTTGCTATTTTTGTCTTTTCCTTTTGACTCCTGTCCTCCAGGGAAGAAATCTTTTCCTCAAGGGTCTGAATGTGTTTTTCGCCGTCATCAGCCCGCACTGTCAACTCTTCACAAGCCTGTTCTTTTTCCTTCAGTTTTTCTTCAAGCAGCAGTATTTTTCCCTCATTTCTTTCCGTCAGATCA
>CBDUYP010000070.1:0-5791 GCA_965371485.1 uncultured bacterium | reverse complement strand
TCATATCGATCAAATAAGCGGATGCCGTATGACCGGAGGCGTAGAGATTGTATCCTTTGTCAACCCGTTCTCTGTTGTATCTCGTCACGTTGGTTTCTTCAGGGGCGCGGAAGTATCCCTGCAGATAGGGCAGGGACATGAGTTCTTTCAGGTCATAGTCTTTATTCTCAGCTTGTATCGCCGGAAGGGGAGAAAATAGAAAAGATAATAGAAAGATAAGGGTAAGGAATGACAATTTAGTGTTTTTCAACCACGGTTCCCGCGCCCTGAAAACAGTTGTCGCGTTCTATGACGTACCGGCCGAGTTCATTGTGGCCGCGGAATGGTTCGATAACCGCGGGGGCGTTAAGTTTAAAGGTGACGCTTCCGGCTTCGTTTATTTTAAGCTCTTGTGCGTCTTCTTCCAATATTTTAAGGCTTGCGGGATCCATCCGTTTTTCGATACGGGTGACGATGGCATCGCATTCCTGCGTGGCACAGCGCACTGTTACGGTATCGGTTTTCTTTAAAGGAGTATCTGCCGTCCAGAAGGTATTTCCAAGAAAGCCGTTTGCCACAACCGCACAGCTGTCCCGTGCGCAGACAATGTCTCCCCGTTTGGTTTCCGGATACGGAGATAATGTTATGCCGATACTTTCACCGGCTTGTGCCTTGGATTTTTTGTGCCTGTAAGTTTTGATTTCGTTTATAATGGCCTCCTTCCGGGAAGGAATGAGGGTGACCTCTTCTCCGCGCTGAAGAGACCCCGATGCTATTCTTCCGACGAGAATATGTTCATCATTCATTTTATAAATGTCCTGAACGGGAAACCGTAAAGGATGATGACCGGCTTCGCTTTTTGTTATCCTTAAGGCGTCCATGGCCGGCAAAAGGGCCTTGCCTTTATACCAGGACATCTTGCCCGCGGGGCCGGGGCCCCATAAGCAGGAGATGTTGACACCTTTTTGGGCGGAAACCGGAATCAGATCAACCATGTCGATATGGAGATTTGTCAGCAGGGAAGAAACGTCATCTTTTATTTCTTGAAATCTTACCTGATCATAACCGATAAGATCCATCTTATTGACAACCACAATAACGTTATTTAACATTAAAAGTTTTATAAGATAGGCGTGCCTTCGCGTCTGTTCCTGTACGCCTTCGTCGGCATCAATGATAAGCAAGGCGGCGTCAGCACGACTGGCGCCGGTCAGCGTGTTTTTTATAAATTCAAGATGTCCCGGCGTATCAACGAGGCAGTAATCTCTTTTCGATGTTTTCAGAAAGATTTCCGTCGTATCAATCGTGAGATTGCCCTGGCGCTCTTCTTTCAGTTGATCCGAGAGGTAGGCGAGTTCGGTATCCCGGCCGAATTCTTTCGCGATTTTTTTAATCTCTTTCTGCTTATCTTTGGACAGGGAACGCGTTTCTATCAGCAGCCGGCCGATAAGAGTCGATTTACCGTGATCAACGTGTCCTGTGATGGCAATTTTTAGTATTTCTTTGTGCATGAGATCCTTCTCTCAGGATGATCCCGACTTCGTCGGGATGATCCCAACGAAGTCGGGATGATCCCAACGAAGTTGGGATCACATATACCCCAGGCTTCTGAGTTTTTGCATTGTGTAGGAATCTTCTTTGTCTTGCGCGCGTCCGCTGCGCTCAGCGGTATTGGTTATTTCCAATTCGCTGATAATCTCTTTAAAATTATTCGCCTTGGAGACGACGGGCGCGCAGCAGGATTCACAGCCGATGCTGCGATACCTTTTTCCGTCTTTGGCAAAGTAGAGATTAACCGTAGGAATTTTTTCTCTTTGGATGTATCTCCAGACGTCAATTTCTCTCCAACTTAAAAGCGGATGAACACGAAAATGTTGCTGTTCCTTTGATAAATCAGATTGGTAGAGATTCCAGAGTTCCGGCGGCTGATCTTTGTAATCCCAGCGCAGATCAACGTTGCGCGGGGAAAAGAACCGTTCCTTGGCCCGGATGCCGTGCTCATCGCGGCGGATGGCAAGCAGGAGGGCTTTGAGATGCTGTTTTACAATGATCTCCTTAAGGGTCAGCGTTTTTAAGGCATGGCAGCAGGCAAACTTGCTTTGTGTATGATTCATTCCATTTTTGAGAGCTTTTTCGTTCCTGACAACAGTGAGGTTTAAATTCCATTTTTTTGAATAGGTATCTCTGAATTCATAGATTTACTGGAAGTTATAGCCGGTATCAATGTGAATAACGGGAAAGGGGATACAGCCGAAAAATGCCTTGCGGCAGAGCCACAGAAGTACGGTTGAATCCTTGCCGATGGACCACAGCAGGGCCATATGGCGGAACCGGCTGTAGCTCTCGCGAATAATGTAAATCGCTTCATTTTCCAATTTATCAAGCGGAGACATCCCTTATACCATAGGGGAAAACAAAACAATTATCAACCGAAAAATATGAGCTGAAATACAGCCGCATCCCGTGAGGCAGATGCGAGGCGCTTTTGCCGAACTTTCTTGACCCCTTTGGCATAAAAGGTACAATAGGGTTCATGAATAAAAAGATCGCTCAGGTTATTGTCGGCCTTCCTGTCGAGGGGCCTTTTGATTATTCGGTCAGGGAAAGTTACCGGAATCAGATTCGCGAAGGACAGCGCGTGTATGTTCCGTTTCACTCCCGCCGGCTGATCGGTTTTGTTGTCGGATTCCGGGATAGGAGTCGTTTTGCGAGGTTAAAGCCGGTTTTGTCTTTGTTGGATAATATGCCTGTTTTGCCTGCGCATGCCCTTAAATTTACAAAACTCTTTTCTCAATATTACGGATGCTCATGGGGGGAGGCGGTTACCGCGAGCCTGCCGGGCGCCCTGCGCAAGAAGGAACCTTTGCAGTTGTCAATATCCGAATCCAAAGCAAAACGGGTACCAAAAGAGGAGAAGGTCATCCTCTGTCATGATAAAGGGCAGACAGGGCGGTGGCCTTTTATTATCAAAATGATGAAACAGGCCTTGTCAAAGGGAAGGGATGTCATCTTTCTTGTACCGGAGATATCTTTTATCGGAAAGATTGAAACAATTTTAAAAGGCTGTTTGAATACTCCCATCACGGCTCTGGATAAGAAGTTAACACCTAAAAAGGAATTGGAACAATGGGTTGCTGTCAAAGAAGGGCGAGCCCTGGTTGTGATCGGAACACGGTCGGCTGTCTTCTCTCCGTCAAGAAACCTGGGGTTGATCATTATTTATGATGAAGAAAACCACGCCTATAAACAGGAACAGTCTCCTTTTTATCACGCGCGGGATGTTGCCCGGATGCGTGTCAAAGCGCAAGGGGGATCGATCCTGTTTGTCAGTTCGGCTCCTTCGGCAGAGGTATGGTGGAAGATGAAAACGTCTCTTAAAACTTTTGAGCCTGATTTCGCGGGCCGCATGCAGATTATTGATCTCCACAATTATAAATTTCGGGGAAGGTCAGCAGTTTCGTTTCCTTTGCAAAATCATATACAGGCCGCCCTGAATTCCCCGAAAAACGATAAGATTGTTTTGTTCCTTAATCGACGGGGGTTCAGCACCACCACACGGTGCAATCAATGCGGGCATGTTATGAAATGCACACGGTGTGAGGTCAACCTTTCCTATCTATACTCCAGGAAAAAATTGGTGTGTCATTTGTGCAATTCTGCACAGGATTTGCCGAAGGGGTGCCCCGCGTGTAAGGGATCCTATTTGCGTTCCATGGGAAGAGGGATTGAGAAGATGGAAAGTGATCTGGCGCGCATCTTCCCTCAGGCACGGGTGGCGCGGTTTGATCGGGATACCTCGTCGGTGCCCAAGGATGCTGATATTATTATCGCCACGCAGGCGATTTTGAGGGTGCTTGATCAGATTTCCGTGGGTTTGATAGGCGTGCTTGAGATCGATGCCGAATTGAACCGCCTGGATTTTCGCTCTGCGCAAAGGGTGTTTTCTCTTCTTGTGCATTTGCAGCAGGCCGCAAAAGACAAAGTGTTGGTACAAACATATTGCGCGGATAATTATTGTTTAAAGGCGGCGCTTAAGATGGATTTCAAAGGGTTTTATAAAAATGAAATCAAAATCCGCAGAGAATTGGGTTTTCCGCCTTTCAGACATCTTGTTTCCGTCGGGTTGCGGGGGACAGAAAAGGATACCGTTTGCGAACAAGCCCGTGCCCTTTTTGAGAAATTGAGGGAAACGCAGCCGGATAGCGTTGAGATTTGGGATCCTCAGCCGGATTTTTTACCGAAATTGCGCGATAAGTACAGGTTTACTATCATGTTGAAAGGGAAGTCGGCAAAAAGCATGCTTGTGTTTATCAAATCTGTTTTAAAGGCGTTTAAGAGAAAAAAGAATGTGCTTGTGACCGTAAATGTGGATCCGTAGGGGAGGTTATTATGAAGATTACTTTTTTCGGCAGTGATGATTTCGCGGTAAAAAGTTTGGAAGCACTTATGGGTGCGAGGCATGATGTGGCTGCCTGCGTCACGCAGCCGGACATGCCCAGGGACAGGGGGCTGAAAGTGACAGCCTCCCCTGTTAAGATAAAGGCCCTCGAATGCCATATGCCGGTCTTACAGCCCGTCGGGCTTAAAGATAAATCGTTTATCACTCAGTTGAGAAATTACAATAGTGATGTGTTTGTTGTGGTCGCTTACGGAAAAATCCTGCCGGATGAAATCCTTAAGATTCCCCGTATCTGTGCGGTCAATGTTCACGGCTCTTTATTGCCGAAATACCGGGGAGCCGCGCCGGTCAATTGGGCCATCATCAACGGCGAGACGGAAACAGGGATTTCGATCATCAGGATAAACGAGTGCATGGATGCCGGAGACATATTGGCACAGGTCAAGGTCAGGATTGAAAAAAAAGATACGGCTGTCACATTAAGAGAAAAGATGGCGGAGACAGGAGCGGATTGCCTGTGTCAGACAATAGATTCTATGAGGAGACACGCGCTACAAAGTATCTCTACAGCACAAAATAATAAGGACGCAACCTTTGCCCCCAAGTTAACAAAAGATCTCGGCCTGATTGCCTGGAAAAAGTCAGCCGCGGAAATACACAATTTGGTCAGAGGACTCCTTCCCTGGCCGGCGGCTTACACCTATTACAACGGGAAATTACTGAAAATATTGGAAACAGAAGTTATTGCGGCAGATCCTTCCCGGAAGGCTCCCGGAGTTGTGGCGGATATTTCCAAGAACGGTCTTATTGTCTCAACAGGAAGAGGGGATATCCTTATTAAAAAAGTCCACCTTCAGTCCGCTAACCCGATGGATGCCGGGAGTTTTGTTGCCGGGCATAAAATTATGGCGGGGTATCACTTCGGGAAAAAAGATCCTTCATCATAACGCGGGCGATGTTTCCGGCGAGAAGTTTATTGCCCTTAGCGGTGCAATGGCCGAAGTCAACGGCAAAACGGTCGGTAAAGTAATCATCGTAATGACTCTGCGCGAGACGTTCTTCGAATATTTCTTTGTTGTTAACGAAAATCGTGGTTCCTGCCGGTTGAAGCATCCTCTTTAAGGGTTCAATGTCCCACAAGGGATATTGAACGACAATCAATTGAATATTCTTCCGCGCCAGAATTTCCTTTAATAGCCGGTAATTTTTGTGTGTTTGGGGGTTGTCGTTTGCCTGATCGTACAGGATTGTTTCCTTCAGTTCCGCGGCTTTATCCTGCTTTCCCTGAGCTTCGTAACAGGCCAGCAAGTGGATATAAAAAGAGTTAAAGTCGACCCGTATCGAGTTTTCGGGTTTGAGAGTGAGGGCTTTTGCAAAGACTTTTTCGGCTTCCCCGTATTTTTTATTTTTAAA
>CBDUYP010000069.1:0-5802 GCA_965371485.1 uncultured bacterium | reverse complement strand
CGGATCTTTTTCTCGAAGCCTGCTCTTTGCGGAGGCAGTCTGTGAGTTTCTACAAATAAGACTTATTCGGCAGTTTCTTAAAGAGATTTATAAGGCCTATGGTGATGTGCCTGATTCGCAGGAAAAAAAGTGGAAAAAGCAGAGTAAGGCCGGATATAGAAGGCTTGTGGAGGGAGAATGGTAATTCATCAGGGAGATGTTTTTTGGATTGAATTGGGGAACCCGTCCGGATCAGCGCCCGGATACCGGCATCCGCATGTCATTGTTCAGAGCAATATTTTCAATTATAGCCGCATCAATACAACTGTTGTCTGCGCATTAACGTCAAATCTCAAACGGGCAGAGGCGCCGGGCAATATTCTGCTTTCTAAAGGGGAAGCAAACCTACCGAAGCGCAGTGTCGTAAACATTTCCCAGATTGTTACTGTGGATAAGAGTGCTCTCGTTGAGAAAATCGGAACACTGTCCCGTCAACGTATGCAGGACATTCTTGAAGGTGTCCATTTGCTGATAGATCCACGAGAGGTGGAGTAGGATTGCAGAAACATTTAAATAAAAATTTCCAAGATCCAGAAATTGGTAAGGGATTATTCCCGGGAAAATGGTATCTAAAAAATGATGCGGGCGCCATTTTTTATGATAAACTTCTTGCATGGAGAAATACCGTTCATCCCTGGAATGGCTTGATACACAAGCCCAATCCATGCTTGATCTTGTGATCCGGGGGGCCGGGATCAACACGCACACCTTTAATTTTCCCGGTATCAAGGAATTATCCAAAGAAATCCTCGCCTCATTCCAGCCACTCGACGGCAAAATAGAATGTATTGATCTGCCTGATTTTGAATTTATCAATTCTTTGGGTGAGGTTGTGCCTCAACCTTTGGGCCAGGTCATCACAATAACCAAGCGTCCTTCGGCATCCTGTCAGGTGCTTCTTGTATGCCATATGGATACCGTCTATCCGCCAACTCCATCCGGGAAAGACATTATTCACGATAAGGGCAATATTCTTAAAGGGCCGGGGGTTGCGGATGCCAAAGGCGGGATTGTGGTGATGCTCAAGGCTCTGGAGGCTGTGGAGCGCAGCCCGTTTAAGGACAAAATCGGTTGGCAGGTTATTATCAACACGGATGAAGAGATCGGCTCTCCCGGATCACGAAATTTGTTAAAGCAAGCCGCCGAAAAATCACAGATCGGCCTTGTCTTCGAACCCTGCCTGCCTGACGGGAATCTTGTCGGGGCCAGGAAGGGATCTGGAAACTTTACTCTTGTTGTCCGCGGAAAGTCGGCCCACGCGGGACGGGAGCCGCATCTTGGGCGAAACGCGATCTGTGCGATGTCGAAATGTATTTTGGAAATCACTGCCTTGAATGAGACCCGCCCGGGGTTAACAGTCAACGTGGGTGTTGTCGAAGGCGGACGCGCGCTTAACGTGGTGCCGGATACCGCGATTGCGAGATTCAATATCCGTATTCAGCAATTCGAGGATGCGGAATATACGTCAGAACAATTGAAAAAGATTGTTGATAAACTTTCTCAGGCCGACGGCATATCTGCAGAACTTCACGGGGTTTTTTCAGCCAAACCAAAGATTTTGGAAGGGAAGGCCCTTGCACTATATGAGGATGTTAGAAAATGCGCGTCCGGGATTGGACTTGACATCAAATGGCATCCCAGCGGCGGGTCATGTGACGGCAACAGGCTTTCGGATTTCGGCCTTTCCAACATTGATACGATGGGTGTCAGGGGTGGGGATATTCACAGTCCCGACGAGTATTTATGTGTGGACAGTTTACCTGAACGGGCAAGGTTAGCCGCATTGGTCTTAATGAAAATCGGGAATGGGGAGTTGTCGTGAAAGATTTGCTGGGGAAGAAACTTCAGGAAGATAAACGGGTGCAGGAAGCCAAGCGCCTTCTTAATGAGGCGTTAAAAGAATACCAGAAACAAATCACCGGCCCCAAAGATGCCAATCCGGAATGCCAAAAAGATTACGCACAATTGCTGGAACACTGCGCTCAATTACGGGGAGGAAATCTTTATTATCCCTATCTCGCAAGCGGAATCGGCAAAGGGGCCCTGGTGGAATTGGCTGACGGCAGCATTAAATATGATTTCATCACCGGTATCGGCGTGCATTATTTAGGCCACAGCCATCCCGCATTGTTAACAGCATCTATCGATGCGGCATTAGATGATACCGTCATGCAGGGCAATCTTCAGCAGGGCGCGGTTACGGCAGATCTTCTCAAATTACTCGTTGACGGCGCCTGCCGTAAGGGCGCAAAACTCAATCACTGTTTTCTGACCTCGTCGGGGGCCATGGCAAATGAGAACGCGCTCAAGATGATTCTTCAAAAGCACTCGCCATGCCGCCGTATTTTAGCCTTTGAGCGGTGTTTTGCCGGACGCTCCATGATCATGGCGCAGATAACGGATAAACCCGCAAACCGTGAAGGACTGCCCAAGGTTCTGGACGTGGATTATGTTCCGTTTTTTGACGCGAAAGACCCCGCGGGAAGTACACAAAAAGCGGTCCGCTGCCTGAGAGATCATCTTGCCGGTCATGAACGGGAATATGCCGCGATGATGTTTGAGCTCATTCAGGGAGAAGGCGGTTATTATCCCGGGGAGCGAAAGTTTTTTAAGGCCCTGGTGGATGTATTAAAAAAGAATCATGTCGCTGTGTTTGTCGACGAGATCCAAACCTTCGGCCGGACGCCGGAGCTGTTCGCCTTTCAGTATTTTGGATTAGACAATGATGTGGATGTGGTGACCATCGGGAAGATGACACAGGTCTGCGCTACTTTTTTTACCGACGAGTATAAACCTAAACCCCGCCTGATCAGCCAGACCTTTACCGCAAGCTCGTCGGCGATCCGCGCGGCTATGGTTATTGTGACAGAATTGTTGCATGGCGGATATCTCGGTGCCGGGGGCAAGATTGTTCAATTTCACAATCATTTTGCCGGTCATTTAGAGAATATCGCGGCGCGTCATCCGGAGTGGATTCAGGGGCCGTTCGGTTTCGGCGGAATGATCGCCATGACGGTTTTGGACGGTTCCCCTGAAAAGGCAAAAGAATTCCTGGTTCAACTTTTTAAAAACGGGGTTGTGGCTTTTGCCGCCGGTGGGGATCCGGCCCGGGTCCGGTTTTTGATGCCGACAGGGGCCGTAACGCTTAAAGATATCGATGACGTTTGTAAAATTATTGAAAAAACGTTACAGGAGATGGCGCCATGATGCTTATCAGGCCGGTTGCTTATGAGGACCTGGATCAATTGTACGCATTGTCGGCCCAGGCCAGAGCGGGATTAACGACTCTGCCGCATGACCGGGGTGTCCTTGATCAAACGATTCAGGAATCCATGAAGAGTTTTGAAGCGGTTCCACAAAAGCCGGGTGGCGAGGGGTATCTTTTTGTCATTGAAGATCTTGCCAAAAATAAACTCGCCGGCACAACAGCAATTTTCTCGAAGGTCGGCGGGTTCGAACCGTTTTATACTTACAAGATTCATACTGTTACAAAGAAATCCAAACTTCTCAATGTTAAAAAACAAATCCGGTATCTCAAACTCGTTATTGATCACAATGGCCCGTCGGAAATCGGGACATTATTTCTTTCGCCGGAATACCGCGGAGAGGGCAACGGCAAGCTTTTGTCTTTAAGCCGGTTTATTTTTATGGCGCAGTATCAACAATGTTTTGAGAATGAGGTTATTGCCGAGATGCGCGGGGTGATTGATGAGAATGACCGGTCTCCATTCTGGGAGGCCCTGGGGCGGCATTTTTTTGAGGTTGAGTTTAAAAAAGCAGATTTGATGGTGATGCGGGATAAATCATTTATCGCAGAGTTGATGCCAAAGCATCCGATCTATATTTCCTTGCTTCCCAAAGAAGCACAGGACGTTATCGCAAAGGCCCATGAGGATACACTGGGGGCCTTGCATGTATTGGAGCAGGAGGGGTTTGCCTTCAAACGGGAGATTGATATTTTTGAAGCAGGTCCCCTTGTGAGGGCAAAGATAGAGGAAATACGCACGGTTAAAGAGAGTCAAGAAGCTGTTGTCATTGAAATTAAGGATGCCTCCCCGGGATTTCATCCCGACGCCATCATCGCCAACGTAAATTCTTTTCAGGAATTCCGCGCTGTTGTCGGCGGTATCAACGATTCCCCCGAAGGTGTTCAATTGACATCTGATGTTGCCGGGGTCCTAAATGTTAAAAAAGGCGACAAAATCCGGTTTGCTCCGTTTAAATCTCATGCAAAATAAGAATTCCTGCACTAAGGAAGTCGGTACAGCGGTCCGCAGCGCGCGCGAGGCTTTCGGGACGTGGTCTCGGCGGCCTGTTGAAGACCGGAAAACATATTTAAATAAATTCACAGAATGCCTTTTGAAGGAAAAGGAGGCATTCGCTCTTCTCATCAGTCAGGAAACAGGAAAACCGCTTTGGGAATCACGGACAGAAGTCGGGGCGATGCTGCGAAAGGCAGAGATTTCCGTCACGGCTTATGCGGAAAGATGCTGTGAACGTTCTGGCCCGATGGGAGAAGCTGTTCAATGCACACGGTACAAACCCCACGGCGTCGTCGTGGTCCTGGGTCCTTTTAATCTTCCCGGACATTTGCCAAACGGCCACATTATTCCGTCACTTCTCGCCGGGAATACGGTTGTTTTTAAACCAAGCGAATTGACTCCTGCGGTCGGAAAACGTATGGCAGAAATCTGGAATGAGACCGGGCTTCCTTCGGGGGTGATGAACCTCGTTCCCGGCGGGCGGGAAGAAGGGATCGCGTTGTCTCAAAATCCGGATATCGACGGATTGTTCTTTACAGGAAGCGCGCGAACAGGCGCGGCGGTTCATAAATCGTTTGCCGGCCGGCCTGAGAAAATATTGGCCCTGGAGATGGGCGGAAATAATCCGCTGATTGTTTGTGACGTCAAGGATCTTGCTGCGGCCGCGTATGTCACGATTCAGTCCGCGTTTATTACCTCGGGGCAAAGATGTGTTTGTGCCCGGCGGTTAATTGTCCCACGAGGAAAAGACGGGGATGATTTTATGGAAGCGTTTTTGTGCATGACCCGCAAAATCCGCGTCGGCGTGTACACGGATAACCCGGAACCCTTTATGGGGCCGGTCATATCTCAAGAAGCCGCTGTCGGGTTATTAAAGGCGCAGACGGAGTTGGAGAAAAAGGGAGGCAAAAGTTTATTGCGGATGTCACCCTTAGGCGAAAATCCGGCCATGCTGACACCCGGCATCATGGATATGACAGGAGTTGGTGACCGTCCGGATACAGAGATCTTCGGTCCGTTTGTGCAGGTTATCCGGGTTAAAGATTTTAACGACGCTGTCGACGAGGCTAACCGGACATCATATGGCTTATCCGCCGGCCTTTTGAGCGACAAGCGTGAATTATATGAAGATTTCTTAAGAAGAAGCCGTGCCGGGATTGTTAACTGGAACCGGCAGATCACAGGAGCAAGTTCTTCGGCACCGTTCGGCGGTATCGGCAAGAGCGGAAATCATCGTCCCAGCGCCTATTTTGCCGCGGATTATTGTTCTTATCCCGTCGCATCCATTGAGCAGGATACATTAACAATGCCAAAGGAATTGTCCCCGGGATTGGACTTGTGAAGGCGCGGGAATATAATTTCGATGGCCTCATCGGCCCTACGCATAACTTTTCCGGCCTGTCCTTTGGGAACATTGCTTCCCAAGAGTCACGTCATAAAATCTCCCATCCCAGAGCCGCGGCTCTGCAGGGCCTTAAAAAAATGAAGCTGCTCCATTCCC
>CBDUYP010000068.1:0-5831 GCA_965371485.1 uncultured bacterium | reverse complement strand
GGATGATCTCGGTGAAGGGCATTATTTTGATATTGATTTTTTGATTCTTTACGCGGCACGGCTTAAAATTTTAGAACGGCATCAGGAGATCGCCTCGTCGAGGGGTGAGGAGATTTTCGAAGGGTATAAAAGAGAGGCATTCTATTGAGTTCAGCACGATCCGGAAAAGTTGTCGGCGTTAACGGGAATATGGTGACGGTGGCCTTTGAGGCGAGCGTCATGCAGAATGAAGTGGCCTTTTGTATTGTCGGTGAAGAACGGTTAAAAGCCGAGGTCATCCGTGTTAAAGGAAAGAAAGCGGAGGTCCAGGTTTTTGAAGACACACAGGATATCCGCATAGGTGACAAGGTCGAATTTACCGGTAAGCTTTTAAGCGTGGAATTGGGCCCCGGGCTTTTAAGTCAGGTCTTTGACGGTCTGCAGAATCCCCTCCCCGCTTTGGCCCAGAAGCACGGGTTTTTTCTTAAAAGAGGATCTTATCTTTCACCGTTGTCTGATGATCAGGAATGGGAATTTACCCCGGCTGTTAAAGCCGGCGTAAAAGTCAGGGCCGGTGAAAAGCTGGGAACCGTTCCTGAAAAGATATTTGATCACTGGATCATGGTTCCTTTTGATCTTTCCGGCGAATGGGAGGTCAGCGAGATTGTCGGAAAAGGAAATTATCCGGCAAAGAATATCCTTGTCAAGTTAAAGAATACCGACGGGAAAACGCGCGGCGTTTCCATGAAACAAACCTGGCCGGTCAAGGTTCCGATCACGGCTTACGCGCAAAGGCTCAAGCCCTCCGACCCTCTCGTGACCAAACTCCGTATTATTGATACCCTGGTTCCTGTTGCCATCGGTGGGACATTTTGCACGCCCGGTCCTTTTGGCGCGGGCAAGACGGTTTTGCAGCATTTATTGAGCCGGCATGCCGAGGTGGATATTGTTATTATCGCTGCTTGCGGGGAACGCGCCGGCGAGGTTGTGGAAATCTTGAAAGAGTTTCCGGAATTGATTGATCCCAGAACGAACCGGACTTTAATGGACCGCACGGTTATTATTTGCAACACAAGTTCCATGCCGGTGGCAGCTCGCGAGTCCAGCGTGTACACCGCTGTAACCATTGCCGAATATTACCGCCAGATGGGTTTGAATGTTTTGCTTCTTGCGGACTCCACATCCCGGTGGGCGCAGGCCATGCGGGAGATGTCCGGACGGCTTGAGGAGATCCCCGGAGAAGAGGCCTTTCCTGCTTATCTTGAAACACGGATTGCTTCCTTTTATGAACGCGCCGGATTGGTGAAATTGCGCGGCGGAGGCACCGGATCCGTCACCATCGGCGGCGCGGTCAGCCCGGCAGGAGGAAATTTTGAGGAACCGGTGACACAGGCAACATTGAAGGTAGTCGGCGCTTTTCACGGATTGTCCCGCGCCCGGGCCGATGCCAGGCGTTACCCGGCAGTGGACCCTTTGGAAAGCTGGAGCAAGTACAAGAGTTTTATCAACGCGGACAAGATCACCAAAGGCGTTTCGATTTTAAGAAAGAGCAATGACGTCAATCAAATGATGAAGGTCGTCGGGGAAGAGGGGACGTCAACGCATGAGTTTGTAGATTATCTTAAAGGTGAGTTCCTCGACGCGGTGTACCTTCAGCAGAATGCCTTTGATAAGGTTGATGAGTGTACTCCGGCGGACCGGCAGACGTTCCTGTTCGGTCTCATTGCAGAAATCATAGAAAAAGAATTCACATTTGATGACAAGGATAAGGCGCGGCGGTTTTTTCAGGATTTGCGGCAAAAATTTATAACATGGAATTCCATGAAGTTCCAAAGCGATGATTTTAAAGATGTTGAGCGGGAAATAAGGAAAAAAATCAATGTAGGGGCGAACGGCCGGTCGCCCGTACAAGTCAAGGGAACAGTCTAATGCGTAAGGTTTACAGCGAGATTATTCAAATTGCCGGGGATGTGATCACGGTTGAGGCTGAGGGAATCGGTTATAAAGAATTGGCTGAAGTCTGTACATCAAAAGGCATCTCCCTGGCCCAGGTCATCCGCTTGGACGGTAAAAAAGTCTTTTTACAGGTTCTTGCCGGAAGCCGGGGAATTTCCACCGATGACAAGGTACGGTTTTTAAAGCATCCGATGCGGGTATCTTTTTCCGAGAATTTATTGGGCCGGGTTTTTACAGGATGCGGACAGCCTCGGGACCGGGGGCCTGCGTTAAAAGACAATATGATCCCTATCGGCGGTCCGTCGGTCAATCCGTCCAAACGCATTGTTCCCAGAAATATGATCCGTACCGGGATTCCGATGATTGATGTTTTTAACTCCCTGGTGGAATCGCAGAAATTGCCGATCTTCTCTGTTGCCGGAGAACCGTATAATGAACTTTTGGTCCGTATCGCCATGCAGGCGGAAGTGGATATGATTGTTCTCGGTGGGATGGGCCTGAAATATGATGATTATCTTGCTTTTCGTGATACGCTTGAAAAACACGGGGCTCTTTCCCGGTCGGTTTTGTTTATCCATACCGCCGCAGACCCGACGGTAGAATGCCTGCTGGTTCCGGATATGGCCTTGGCCACGGCCGAGCAATTTGCCTTAAAGGGCAAGAAGGTGCTTGTTTTATTGACGGACATGACGAATTTTTGTGATGCCTTAAAAGAAATCGCGATTACCATGGAACAGATTCCCTCCAACCGAGGATATCCCGGTGATCTCTACAGTCAATTGGCAGCCCGTTATGAAAAAGCGGTTGATTTTGATTCAGCCGGATCGATCACGATTTTGGCTGCGACAACCATGCCCGGCGATGATGTCACGCACCCTGTTCCTGACAATACAGGATACATTACCGAGGGACAATTTTATTTAAAAGGGGGGCGCATCGAACCGTTCGGAAGTTTGAGCCGCCTGAAACAGCATGTCAACGAGAAGACACGCGCGGACCACCGGACGATTATGGACCGCATGATCCAGCTTTTTGCCGATTACCGCTCGACGCTGGAGAAGAAATCCATGGGATTTCAGATGAGCGCCTGGGACAATAAATTGCTTAAATACGGGCAAAGATTTGAACGGGAGCTGATGGACCTGTCGGTCAATATTCCTGTTGAAGATGCCCTGGATTTGGGCTGGAAAATTTTATCCGAAATATTCGAACCTGCCGAAACCGCTATCAAAGAATCCTTGATCAAGGAATACTGGCCTAATGGCAAAAATCAAACTCACCAAAGGGGAACTAAAGAGACAGAGGGATAGTCTCAAGCAATTCCAGCATTATCTGCCCACGCTGCAGTTAAAAAAACAGCAGCTGCAGATGAAGATCCTTGAGGCGCGAAAACTTCTTAGCGTTAAAGAGGTTGCCTTGGAGGATAAGGAGAAAAGCATCAAGCCGTGGGTGGGCCTGCTTGCCGATCCCCGGCAAAGCATTGACCTGAAACATTGGATTGTTCCCAAAGAGGTTATGATCGAGAAAATCAACATTGCCGGCGCCAATGTCCCGTTTTTAAAAGAGATCCAGTTTCAGGAAACCGGTTATGATTTTTATGAAACACCTTTCTGGACGGATCGCGGGATCACGGAATTGCGTGCGCTGATTTCCCTGTTGGTCGAGGTAGCGGTTATTAAGAAACAAATTGCCGCGCTGGAACATGAACTGCGCATAACAACACAGAGGGTCAATCTTTTTGAAAAGATCATGATTCCCGCGTGTGTCGGGAATATACGCAAGATTTGTATTTATCTCGGTGATCAGCAGGCAAATGCCGTGGGGATCAGTAAGGTGGCGAAGAAAAAGCTGGAGGCTGTGGCCGCATGATTGTTGCGATGAAGAAAATTTTTCTCGTTGTACAGAACAAAGATATTATTTCTGTATTGAATATCCTGCGTCATATCGGGACGGTTCATGTGGAGCACGCGCAAAGGCCGCAGGGGTACCGTATCAACGTATTAAAAGAAGAAGCGCAGGCTTTGAAGAAAGTTGTCGATATTTTGTCGCAGGAAGAAAAGTGTGCCGAGCAGATCAACGTTGAGGATTGGAAACAAAAGGGGGACGAGATTTTAAGTTTGGCAGAAGCAGCCGGACAATGCAAAGAGGATATGGCCCGGCGGCAGAGCGTGATCAATCAATGGGACCCGTGGGGGGATTTCAGCCCGTCGAGTATCAGGTCTCTTGAAGGCAAGGGAGTTTATGTCCGGTTATTCGAATGTCCTGAAGCTGATCTGTCGAAAGTTCCTAAGGGTATCGTGCTCGAGAAAATTTTTACACATAACAAAATATCCCGTTGTCTGGCCATATCGCAGGAGCCTGTTAAGTTGCCTTTCCCTGTCCTGGCGCCTCCGGCAAGGCGTTTAAGTGAGCTGAAACGTTTACAGGAGGTGGAACAGAATAAGATTACAGAGGCACAAGACAAGATCCGATACGCTGCCCGGTTTTTGGATAGTTTTAAGAATACTTTGTCATGGATTGAAGAAGATGTGACCTTTCAGGAAGTTTACGCGGGAAGGGGAGAAGAAGAGACGCTGACTTTTATAAAAGGATTTTGTCCTGTGGACCGTTGTGACGGACTTGAGCGCGTTTCAAAAAAAGAACAATGGGGTCTTTTGATCACGGATCCGGCCGATGGGGAAAATGTCCCGACACTTCTTCGTAACCCGAAATGGGTGAATTTTATTAAACCGGTTTTTGATTTTATTAATATCCTCCCGGGGTACAAGGAGGTTGATATCAGTTTTTTCTTTCTGCTGTTTTTTTCGATATTCGTCGGGATGCTGATCGGTGATGCGGGATACGGGGCATTATTCTTTCTTTTGACGGCTTTGATGCATGTGACCGTGGGCAGAAAGCTCGCGGATAGAAGCGCGTTTATTTTGGTATACATTTTAAGCGGTTGTATTATGATCTGGGGAATTCTGACAGGAACATGTTTCGGCCAGCAGTGGATTCCGGCGGGAACGGTCCGGCCGCTGGTGCCCTGGCTGAATAATATGGAGAATATCCAGATGTTTTGCTTTCTTTTGGGCGCAATTCATTTAAGTATCGCACACATTTGGCGGATGGTATTGAAAATGCCTTCACTGGCCTTTCTTGCCGAGATCGGATGGTTATCGCTGGTTTGGGGGATGTATTACGCGGCCAAAATGCTTATTCTCGGCGTTGCCCTTCCTCCTTTTGTGAAGATATTTTTTATCCTGGGGCCGGTCTGTGTTATTTTCTTCACACAGCCGAACAAAAATCCGCTTAAAAGCGTGGGTCCGGGTATCGGGGATTTTCTTTTGAATGTGGTCAATACGTTTACGGATGTGGTTTCTTATATCCGGCTTTTTGCCGTCGGGTTGGCAACGGTCGCGGTGGCTGATGCTGCTAACGCGATGGCCATGGAGGTGGGGTTTGGTACTTTGGGCGCGGGATTCGCGGCGCTGAGTATATTGTTTGTGGGGCATTTGATCAATATCATTCTCGCGGTCATGGCTGTATTGGTACATGGTTTGCGGTTGAATGTCCTTGAGTTTTCCGGCCATCTGAACATGGAGTGGGCCGGGATCGGGTATAATCCGTTTAAAAGAATGAGTTCTTCTTCGCTTTAATGTTTTCACGTTAAAGCTTCGAAGGAACTATTCCTGCGTAGTTCAAACACGAAAGTATTTGAGCGAAGCAGAAAGGAGGATCTAACATGGACGGTGCATTATTTCAGTTTAAGGATTTGGGTGTGGCAGCGGCGGTGTCGTTGGCTGCGGTGGGATCGGCTATGGGAACCGGTGCGGCAGGAATGGCCGCGATCGGGGCATGGAAAAAGTGTTATGCCCAGAGTACGGCAGCTCCGTTTCTTCTTCTTGCTTGTGTCG
>CBDUYP010000067.1:0-5844 GCA_965371485.1 uncultured bacterium | reverse complement strand
ATCACTGATGCGCAAATGAAGAAGGTCTTCCTCACTGATCGAGGCCAAGTCTGTTTTCATTAATCTAAAAAGACCTTCAATTCATCCCATGTTTTCTTACCGACAATGCCGTCGGCCTTAAGTTCATTATCCTTTTGAAATTGAATGATAGCCGTCTTGGTCTTGGCCCCGATTTTATTATCAAGGGGCCCTTCATAATAACCCGCATTTCTAAGCGCCGATTGAACATTTTTCGTGCTCACCGGCACGAGAATAATACCGGCAGGCTTCTTGGAGGGCAGCTTGAGTTTAGCTTGTTCCTTCACCTTTTTCCGCTCTGTTCTTTTCTCTTTTATCTTTTCCCGAAGAAGGGTCTTGGCCGTCTCCTGTTTTTTAAGACGGACATCCAACTGTTCCGCTTCCACGAACAATGCCTTCATCTTGTTTGTAAGATCTCCAATTTGGTTATCCTTCAAGTTCAATTCCCTCTCCAATCCCCCCACACGCAATTGAAGCTGGGTGACCAATGTCTGGTCCTGAGGTGTGGCGCATCCTGATAAAGGAATCAATAACATCAACATAAGAAAAACTCTCTCTGGCATGGAAACCTCCTTCATAATATTAAAAAACATTTAGTCTATTTTATCACAAAAACCTGCGGCTTATTCAATTCTAAGGATTTTCTTTTTCCTTACGCTCCGCCGGCTCCGGGCTGTCCTGCTGAATATGCATCAAACGGACTTGCGGATTCCCGCGGACATCAGGAAAGCGTTGACGCAGTTCCCTGAAAGCTTCCCGCCTTTCATCAATAAGCTCGGCCGTGTATTCAAATCCGGGCTTGAGAAGAGGCATGCCCCCCAGTCTAATCTTTTCCTTTGTCCCCACGATCTTCAGCGTTCCCACATAAATGATTTTATCCTCTTGTACATCGAACGTGATGTGCATGGGTTCGCTGGCCACGGTCGTACTCACAGGAATAGAGATGGAATCAATACGATAGCTGCCGGCAGGAAGTTCAATGAAGAAATAGCCGGGTTTAACGGTCTTAACCTTCCAGGGAAGGCCTTTTTGACGGGCTTTGTCGCCGATGTACAATTGATATGTTTTCCTTTCGTCTGCCTGATCAATGATCGAAAGTTGGACATAACTCGTTTTAACAATACCCTGAAAATCCGTTTTCGCGAATATCATCCCTGCCGGCCCGGAAATTTCAGCATCCTCTTTCTCTTCCTCAAAGGGGTCTTTCCGTTCTTGCCCCCCGGGCCCGGGAAGGGTTGAACAACCCGCTACATAAACGGATAAAATCAATAAGGAGAAAAATAATGCCTTTTTCATAATTTTATGCAGTCTTTGGAAGAAACCTTCAGTTTCTTATACTATCAAAGACCCGTACCGGGGTTCAAGACATTATTTCAATTATTTCGATAATTCCTGTGAGAAAGGAGGACATGCCGGCGGAAGGGATGAGCCTTCCGCCGGCCTCGTGGCTTGTGATTGGAATTAACACGCAGCCTAAGTCAGAGTTTCTGACTTGTGGGGGAGAAAATCTTGTTTTTCCACGCTATATTAATCTTCAGCGCATGACAAAAATTCACCTTAAAGATACCGCGTTCCTGTGTCATGAAAAAAGCGCCTTTGACACGGAACGAAAAAATTTCTTTGTATAATTTAGCATCAAAGGATTTCGTGATATAAATCTCCGGCTGACTGACTGATTCCTTGATGCCTTGGACATCTGTCACGATATAGACGAAACTCTTGCGGACATGCGTCTTGCATTCTTTATCCTCAGAATGTTCGTTGATCGAAATCGTCTTCCGGTGATTTTTCAAAGACTGTTTCTTTTTATATAATATATCGCGCATCTCTTTGACCTTTCTTTTTTCGCTAGTATAAGCACATTTGATCATCTTACTGGAAGTATAACATGACCCCTGCGTCAAACAAGGGGGTCGGCACTGTTTGAAGAAAGCGTTTTCTCTAAATGATATAACTATATGAGAGCAACAAGGTTATGAGAACTTGAGGGATCAGGAGGAGAAATAATTACAAATAATCCTAAAAAGAAGAGAAAGGTCAGAGAATAGGGGTATTAGGCCATTGTTTCAGGGAACTTTATCTTGTAAGATTCTTCCTATGCGGGAATGCGGTGATAATCCAAGACCCCCGATTGATTCCGAAAAACCATATCTTTCGAAGCAGCTCCGAACTAAGTCATTCACAGTTGATCACTGGGGATGTTCGTGGTAGTGAGCCTAAAAAGCAGGAAGAATTTCACGGGAATCTTGTTGGAGTCGCCGCAGCCCGCCTTCTCTTAATATGACGACCCCTCCCTAATATTCAGGTTAACTCTTTTTATAGTATCGAAAACTGAAAGTTTTCGACACGGGCATAAAATAGTTACGAGCCCCCAGAGGGGGGCGAGTTTATTTTACGCTTAAAGGGGAAATTGACCCTGGATTCCTGCCCCAAAATGAGGCGCTTGATATTGGGTCGATGGCGCACGACCACAAAGATGCAAAAAATGACCCCGAGGATGACCATCTCAATGGACTGATTGGTCAGGGCCATGGCAACAGGGAGTAAAATGGTGGCGATCATTGAGGAGAGGGAAATATATCCCGAAATAAGAAAAACACATATCCAGCATAAAACACACATCATCAAAACCGGTCGCAGCGAAGGAAAATTCATCGTCAAACCGATAAGAACCCCGAGACTGGTGGCAATCCCCTTGCCTCCCTTGAACTTCAGGAAAATTGTCCAATTGTGGCCCGAGACCACAGCCAATCCCAACAGGATCCGCGGGATAATTTCATCAAACCCAAAGATATCCCCGACAACCGTTATGGCCAGCACCCCTTTGAGAATATCAAAAACGAGAACACCGGTTCCCGGGATCTTCCCCAAAACACGGAAGGTATTGGAGGCCCCGATATTGCCGGAACCGTGTTCCCGGATATCAATCCCCTTGTAGATTTTACCAAGCAGGTAGGCGGTCGGGATGGCGCCGACAAGGTAACTTGTAATGAGGGCTAGAAAAATATTCATTTTATTTACGAAGAAGGTGCGTTAATAACTTTGATCCCGCGACGAAGATAGTCCACTCCCGATATGACCGCCAGGAGAACCACGCCATACCACAACAACGCCGGGGCCGGCCATTGCAATAACATGGCAATAACCGTAATGACCTGAAAAAAAGTCGATGCCTTTCCCCATTTCGTCACCTCAATGGTCAGCTCCCCGTGGATAATATAAATCAACATCCCGCCGATCAATAAAATAACATCCCGGCTGATCACAGAGACGACCAGCCATATCGGAAAGCGGGTTACAGGAAATTGCACCCCGACCTTGTAAAGACAGATAATGGCGCTGATGAGAAGCAGTTTATCCGCAAGCGGATCGAGAATAGCCCCGGCCCGCGTTTTCTGATGCCGTGTCCGGGCAACATAACCGTCGATGACGTCGGAGATAACGGCAAATAAAAATATACCCAAGGCTGTGTAACGCAGATGATCCCGCTGGGGAGAATAATAAAGAACCGTTGCGATAAAAAACGGTACCGCGAGAATACGGCAAATGGTTATCTTGTTGGCAAAGGTCAGGGACATAACATGTTACTCAACGTTTTCAAGGGTCACACCGTGTACAGGGCATGTTTCCAGTCTCGGGCTGTACCGCTTTCCCGTCACAGGACAATACTTCACAACTGACGCCGTTGTGCTGACAGCCTCCCGGATAGCTTCAACCGCGCTTCGCGCCTCTTCATCACTGCGGACATGTGCCGCACTGCATCCGAGGACAAGAAAAAATCCTGCAATAAAATAAAACTGCGCTTTCACTTAATAAACCTCATACGGCCGATGGGCCAATAAATCAGTTGAGCCTTCCCGATAATGGCCTCCTGCGGAATAAATCCCCAAAAACGGCTGTCATGACTCGAGGCACTGTTATCGCCAAGGACAAAATAGTGTCCCTCGGGAACTTTTGTTTTTTTCGCTACCTCGCCATACGCACCACGGTTGTAATAATAAGTATTTTTAATACCACGGTCTTCTATCAACTGCCCATCAATATAAATATCCCCGTATTTGATCTCAACCGTCTCACCACCGGTCGCGATCAACCGTTTGATAAAATCGCGCTTGGGATCTCCGGGATACACAAAGACAAGCACATCTCCTCTTTTCGGTTCCGTAAAACCGGGAAGACGCTCAGGAAGAAAAGAGATTTTACTGCCAAAAGGAACTTTCGCCCCGTAGTGCAGTTTATTCACGATAAGACGGTCCTTTTCCATTAACGCCGTGCGCATGGAACCGCTGGGAATGCGAAAGGCCTGGAAGAAAAATGTCCGGATAAACATCGCCAGAATAAAAGCGACAACAATGGATTCGCCCCATTCCAAAACAACCGGGTTAATCTTCCATCGGGATTTCATCGTTCTGTATTTATTATTCATAAAATAAAACTCGCTATATTTTTAACGCGGCGAGGAAGGCTTCCTGCGGCACCTCGACCTGCCCTATCTGCTTGAGACGTTTCTTGCCTTTTTTTTGTTTTTCCCAAAGTTTACGCTTGCGGGAAATATCACCGCCGTAGCATTTGGCCGTAACATTCTTCCCGACGCAGCGAATCTTGGCACTGGAAATAATGCGCCCGTCGCACGTGGCCTGAACACGAACCTCAAACAGTTGCTGCGGAATAAGCTCCTTGAGTTTCGTCACTAGCCCCAAGCCCTTTTCGTAAGCCCGCTCTTTATTCACCAAAAATGAAAACGCGTCACAGACCTTATCGTTGATCAGGATATCCAGTTTCGATACTTGGGCAGGATAGTAGCCTTTAAATTTATAATCAATCGACCCGTATCCGCGGGTAACGGACTTAATCATATCATTGAAATCCACAATGACCTCCGCGAGCGGAATATCAAAGATGATTCTCATGCGGTCGGAGACATATTCGCTTTTTTGAAAATTGCCGCGCTTGCGCTTCGCTAAATCCATCACCTTATCCATGGCTGAAACCGGTGTCAGGATCGACACTTCAAGATACGGTTCTTTGATGGAATCAATATCGCCACTCTCAGGCAATTGCGATGGATTCTCGAGTTCCATGGTCTCCTTATTTTTCTTGACCACAAGATATTTCACATTGGGAGTTGTCAAAATAAGATTTAACCCGTACTCCCGTTGCAATCTCTCCTGGACAATCTCCATGTGCAGTAAACCCAAAAAACCGCAGCGGAATCCATGCCCGAAGGATTGGGAGGTTTCCGGTTCGTAAACAAGGCTGGGATCACTGAGGCGCAATTTTTCAATGCCTTCTCTGAGATCCATAAAATCTTTGGTATTGACCGGATAAACACCGCAAAATACAAGAGGATTAAGTTGGCGGTAGCCTTCTAAAGGATGGGCCGCCGGCTGTGCCGTCGCTGTCACCGTATCCCCGACCTGAACCTCCCTGGGCTCATGAACATTACAGGTCATAAATCCGACCTCCCCGCAGGCAAGTTGTCCGGTCCCGACAGCGCCGGGACGGAAAACACCGACTTCCTCGACGGTAAATTCTTTTCCTGTATGCATCATTTTAACCGGCATCCTTGGTTTAAGGACACCGTTGATGACCCTGACATAAATAATGATTCCCTTGTAGATATCATATTTCATGTCGAAGATCAATGCCTGCAGCGGTTCGTTTTCATCCCCCTCGGGAGCAGGGATGAAACTCACGACCTTTTCAAAGAGCTCCTTGATGCCGGTCCCTTCCTTGGCAGAAACCTGCTGAATATCTTTTTCCTTAAATCCCAGGACCTTTATCAGTTCATTTTTGGCATGGTCAATATCGATATTGGCAATATCA
>CBDUYP010000066.1:0-5944 GCA_965371485.1 uncultured bacterium | reverse complement strand
TATAAAATAAACTCGCTTCGCTCGTAACTATTTTATGCCCGCGTTGGAATTTCCACAAAAGGTGGAAATTCCGATGCTATTAATTACCTTAGCGGATCATATCCTCCTGGAGACAAGGGAGAACATCTTACTATCCGGGCGAGGGCCTTAAAAATTCCTTTAACAACTCCGTATTTTTGAATAGCATCTAAGGCATAGGAAGAACATGTGGGATAAAACCGGCATGTCCTGGGCAAAAGGACGCGGCTTATCTTTTGATACCCTTTGATTAAAAGAGCCAGGATACCCAGCCTTTCCTTACTTTTGATAGAAGAAGGATGGGGGCACCGGCTACTTCGCAAGCCTCTTTCTCCCCTTGGCACGACGCCGTTTCAGAACAGCCTGGCCGTCAGCCGTTGACATTCTTTTGCGAAATCCGTGCGTTCTTTTTCCTTTTAAATTCGTCGGTGTCTTTAAGTTCTTTTTCATAATTGGTCAATTATATCATAGGCTTTGCGGGAGTCAAGTTTTTTCCGCGCTTACGCGCGCCTAAACTTACCGACGAGAATTTATGAAAAAATTAAAAGTTGCAATATGAATTTTGTTTGTTATAATAAGGACACTTTTTTTTAACAGCATCAAAAATTTAAAAAGTTTCCCGTTTTTATGAATACATCCCCGCAAACCCGAAGGGGATTCCGGTCAGCAGGGAGGACCGTCGGGAAAGAATACATGATATGCCTTTATACAAATTTGCAATACGCACGTATTACAGCAGGAATGGGCAGCAGGAAAACACCCGTCCTGTGGAAAAGTTGTTAATTGTCAGTTCACAAGCATGTAACTCGTTGGAAACAAAAGAGATAAGAATCTGTCAGCCTGTTAATAATTAAACCGCCTTTGTTGGATTTTTTTCGTCTTATATAAAAATGACCACACTTAGCATTTGGAAGCAGGCACAGTCCCCGATCAAAGAAAAAATAGGCTCAGCCTCGTATGAAACGTGGTTTTCTTCTCTTCAGATCAAAGAGGAAGGCGAAGAAACCCTCGTCATTGAAACCCCTGATGAGTTCTTTAAAGATTGGGTCGTGGAACATTATTCCGCTATCATCGAGGAGAATGTTCGCGCGGTGTCGTCTAACAATATTCAAATAAAATTTTCCGTTGCGCCCGGCCCCGCAAAGCAGGGCGAGGCAGGGCAGGGCAGGCCCCCCCTAGGTGTTGGAGTGTCATGCTTCGATTCGTCTTCTTTGAAAAGTGAAGATCACGGTGGCGCCGATCTTAAAAGAACCATCGCGAATTTAAATCCACTTTTCTCTTTCGAAAATTTTATCGTGGGCCCGTCCAACCGTTTTGCGGCCGCAGCCTGTCTCGCCGTGTCAGAATCGCCGGCCAAGGCCTATAATCCTCTTTTTATATACGGCCCGGTGGGCTTAGGCAAGACACACCTGATGCAAGCCATTGCCCAGAAAATCAAAAGCCTCCATCCTGACAGCAAGTGTTCTTATTTATCTTCCGAACAATTTACGAATGAATTGATTAATGCCATCCGCCATAAATCAACTTCGGCGTTCCGTCAAAAATACCGCAATATTGATGTTCTTTTAATCGACGATATTCATTTTATTGCCGGAAAAGAATCCACGCAGGAAGAATTTTTTCATACCTTCAATGCCTTACATAATAATAGAAAGCAGCTTATTATCTCCTCGGACCGCCCGCCGAAAGAGATCGCCAAACTCGAAGAACGCCTCAGTTCCCGGTTTGCCTGGGGATTGATCACGGATATTCAGCCGCCCGACTTTGAAACACGCGTGGCCATTCTCCGGAAAAAAATAGAACAGGAGACGATCCACGTTCCGGATGACGTTCTTTCGTTTATTGCCGAACAAGTTAAGACAAACATCCGTGAATTGGAGGGAGCTCTCATCCGTGTTGTCGCTTACTCTTTATTAGAAGAAGAAGAAATATCTTTGGCTATGACTAAAGTTGTTTTAAAAGACATGGTGAAAGAAACAGAAAAAATAATCAATGCCGACACAATTCAAAAAAAGGTCGCGGATTTCTTCCAAATCCCTTTATTCGAACTCAAATCAAAACGCAGAAGCAAGAATATTATTCTTCCCAGACAAGTCGCCATGTATCTTACAAGACAATTGACAACGCTGTCCTTGCCAGAAATCGGCCATGTGTTCGGAGGAAAGGACCATACAACGGTATTACATTCTTGTAAAAAAATCGAGAAGGCATTACAAAAAGACCGTGTATTGCAAAATAGTGTCGAAAAATTAACAACAGGAATCCAACAGTAATTTCCCTTTAATACACGGGAAATTAACAAGTGTTTTTAAAGAGAACTCTATTGTCTTCAACGGGTTTTGCGTTTATTAAAAATATCCCCAGCCACTACTACAACGACTACTTTTTTTACATCATTTATTAATCATAGTTAAAAACCACAAAGGAATAAATCTTATGAAAATCAAATTATCAAAGGACAATCTTTTAGAAGGGATTCAAACCGTGCAGAATGTTGTTTCTTCAAAGGCAACACTCCCAATACTTTCCAACATGTTACTGGAAACACGAACAAACGTGATTAAACTTAATACAACAGATTTGGACATTGGAATATCTTGTGAGATTCCTGTTGATACTATAGAAGAAGGCGCGATAACTATTCCCGCAAAACGCTTTAGTGATATTATCAGGGAACTTCCTGCCGGGGATATTCTCATTAGCACAAAACTCAACAATCAAATAGATATTGAGGGAGAAAAGTGTCGTTTTAAATTACTCGGGTTACCCAAAGAGGAATTTCCAAAATTTCCTGAATTCAAGGATAAAGAAGTTGTCCGTATTGAGCAGAAAACTTTTAAAGAGATGCTTCGTATGACATCCTTTGCCGTTTCTCATGAAGAATCAAGGTATGTTTTGAACGGCATCTTGTTAGAGATTGAGGGTGACAATATCCGCATTGTGGCTACAGACGGAAGGCGTTTGGCTAAGATCGAAAAAAAGCTAGGGGTCGCAATAAAAAAAGAGATCTCAGCTATTATTCCCGTTAAAGCTGTTCAGGAAATTTTCCGTAATTTGGGAGAGGAAGGACATATTTCCTTTTTAATGGGAACAAACCAGGTTTTATTTGATATTGACGGAGTTCTTGTTGCCACACGGATTATAGAAGGTGAGTTTCCGAATTACAATCAGGTTATTCCCAAACAAACATCTTTGAAAATAAAGATGAATACAAAGGAATTTTTGAGCGCTATCCGCCGGGCCAATTTACTGGCAACACCGGATTTCCAGGCGGTTAAATTTGAGGTTTTTCCCGATAAGCTTGTTATTTCGAAAACAACGCCGGATGTCGGAGAATCCCGGGAAGAGGTTCCTATTACCTATGGAGGAAAAGAGTTGATTATCGGGTTTAATCCGCAATATTTGATAGATGTATTAAAAAACATCGATCAGGAAATGATAGAGATGGAATTATCCGGGCCGGACAAGGCAGGCGTGATCCGCATACAAGATTATCTCTATCTCGCCTTGCCGATGAGGCTGTGATGGATGATATTAAAGACATTGTTAAAAAGGTTGTCGGAGACATGTCCTCGACGGGAAAGACGGAGCCGGAAAACATACAGAATGTCTGGACCGGGATTTTAGGTGAAAAAGAAAAAAAGCATGCTACAATATCGGGTTTAAAAGGAGAGACGCTGAGAGTTCGCGTGGATTCTTCGGCGTGGCTTTATCAGTTTAATTTAAAAAGAGATAAAATTTTAAAAGCTCTACAAAAAAAGGGGTGCGAAATTAAAAAGGTGTATTTTAGTATAGGAACGGTCACATGACCATGACGAAAAAGAAACCCGCAGCAAAGACCCTAAAGAAAAAGACCGAAAAAGCGCCCGTTAAGGCCAAAGAGGCCCCGAAGATACCGAAGACGCTGGACGCGGAACCTCGGGTGAAAGGGGGCTATGACGCCACGAATATTCAGGTCTTAGAGGGAGTCGAGGCGGTACGGCTGCGTCCGGCCATGTATATCGGGGACACCTTCACTCGCGGCCTACATCATCTTGTTTATGAAGTTGTGGATAACTCGATTGATGAAGCCTTGGCCGGCTATTGCGACACCATTGATGTTCATATTAATGAAAAGGAAACGATAACGGTTATTGATAACGGCCGCGGGATTCCTGTTGACCGGCATGCCACTGAGAAAAAACCGGCGGTTGAGGTTGTTATGACAACCCTGCATGCCGGCGGGAAATTTGATAAACGGACGTATAAAGTCTCCGGCGGTCTTCATGGAGTGGGGGTCAGTTGTGTCAATGCTCTTTCCGACTGGCTTGAGGTGGAGATCAAGCGCGACGGAAAGATCTATCATCAGCGCTATGAGCGCGGAAAGCCGGTCTCAAAGTTAACGGTTGTCGGCAAGACAAAGAAGACCGGAACACAGGTCACATTTAAGCCGGATAGAACCATTTTTCAGGAAAAAAATGTCTTTTCTTATGATATTCTCGCCAAACGGCTTCGCGAATTAGCGTTTTTAAACAAGGGTTTGGTCATTAAACTTTGTGATAAGAGGGCGAAAAAGGAAAAGGAGACGGTTTTTCAATTTAAGGGAGGCATCAAGTCTTTTGTAGAATATTTGAATACAAATAAAACTTCTTTGCACAACAAGGTTGTGTGTTTTGAGCGCAAGAAAGAAGAAATTGAAATAGAGGTTGCCTTACAATACGTTGACAGTTATTCCGAGAGCGTGTATACCTTTGCCAATAATATTAATACCTCTGAGGGGGGAACGCATTTAAGCGGGTTTCGTTCGGCCTTGACACGTGCGATCAATCAATATGCCAAGGGAAAGAAACTTTTAAAAGATAATCAGGCTATTATCGGAGACGATACGCGCGAAGGATTAACATCCGTGATCAGCATTAAGGTTGCCAATCCCCAGTTTGAGGGACAAACCAAGACCAAGCTCGGCAATTCAGAGGTTGAGGGAATGGTGGCCTCGGCAACGTTTGAGGCTTTAAGCAGTTTTTTTGAAGAAACGCCGGCGGTTGCCAATAAGATTATTAATAAGGTTATTGTGGCTGCAAGGGCGAGAGAGGCGGCCCGCAAGGCCCGGGAATTGACACGACGCAAAGGGGCCTTGGACAGCGGCGGCCTGCCAGGCAAGCTGGCGGATTGTTCTCAGAAAGATCCGTCTTTGTGCGAACTGTATCTCGTTGAGGGGGACTCTGCCGGCGGTTCTGCCAAACAAGGGAGGGACCGGACATTTCAGGCGATTCTGCCGTTAAAAGGAAAGATATTAAACGTTGAGAAGGCACGGCTCGATAAAATATTAGGCAATGAAGAGATCCGGACCATTATTACGGCGCTAGGAACAGGGGTCGGCCAGGAGTTTAATGCTGAAAAATTGAGGTATCACAAGGTCATTATCATGTGTGATGCCGACGTTGACGGATCGCATATCCGAACGCTTTTATTAACATTGCTTTACCGTCAAATGCTGCCGCTGCTGGAGAAGGGTTATGTCTACATTGCCCAGCCTCCTCTTTATAAAGTTAAGCGCGGCAAAAGGGAAGAGTATATTGAAACCGAAGAAGAAATGACGAAATTGATTTTAGATTTGGGGATTGAGGGGCTTAAATTTATCCGGTTAAAAGGTAAAAAGGATTACACGCCTGCTCAATTTAAGGATATTTTGGGGGCACTGACGGAAATGGAGAGGTTGATCGGGATAATTAACAAAAGGGGAGCGCATTTCACTGAATATATCACAAAGTATGATGCAAAAGCCCATAAAATGCCGAAATATATGGTAAAAGTGGAGGATGTGACCCATTTTGTACATAACGACAGAGACCTTGCAAAGCTGACAAAAGGCCACGAAGAGGCCCAATATGTTGAAATTTTTGAAGCAGAGGATATTGCTGCCATTCAAAAGAAGCTTGAAAAAGCG
>CBDUYP010000065.1:0-6039 GCA_965371485.1 uncultured bacterium | reverse complement strand
GGATTTCAACGATTCAATCGTACTGCGGCGCACAGATTTTTGAGGCCGTGGGATTAGGTGAAGAGTTTATCAATAAATATTTTACCGCAACACCGTCGCGTATCGGCGGTATCGGGATTGAAACGGTTGCGTTAGAAGCATTATGCCGTCACGCGACAGCTTATTCTGTATCGGAATTTTCCGGCGTACATACGCCGTACATACGCCGTACATACGCCGGAAATACGGGCATAAATAGTCACGACAACATGCTGGATATCGGCGGCAGTTATCATTGGCGCAAAGAGAGCGAGCATCATCAATTCAATCCGGACACTATCTCCCTTCTGCAGCAGGCTGTTCGCGCGGGCGATTATGATATTTATAAAAAGTATGCCAAGTTGATGAATCAACAGACGAGTCCTGTCAATATCCGCAGTCTCTTAAAGTTCAAGCAAGGCCATGCCATCCCCATCGACGAGGTGGAGCCGGCAAAGGAGATTGTTAAACGTTTTGCGACAGGGGCCATGAGTTACGGTTCCATTTCAAAAGAGGCTCACGAAACACTCGCTATTGCCATGAACCGTCTCGGCGGATTTTCCAATACCGGCGAAGGAGGGGAAGATGTCGAACGTTTCAAACCTCTTGCTAATGGGGATTCAAAGCGCAGCCGCATCAAACAGGTAGCCCAGGGGCGGTTTGGTGTGACGATTGAATATCTGGTCAATGCCGATCAATTGCAGATTAAGATGGCTCAGGGGGCTAAACCCGGCGAGGGTGGGCAATTGCCCGGGCACAAGGTCAGCAAAGAAATAGCCGCGACACGGCATACCACGCCGGGCGTCGGGTTGATATCGCCGCCGCCGCACCATGATATTTATTCTATCGAGGATTTAGCACAGCTTATTTATGATTTGAAGAATTCCAATCCGCAAGCGGATGTCAGCGTTAAGCTTGTTTCTGAGATAGGCGTGGGAACCATTGCCGCGGGTGTTTCCAAAGGCAAGGCAGACCATGTTTTGATCAGCGGTTATGAAGGCGGAACAGGCGCCTCTCCGCAGACATCGATTAAGCATGCCGGTCTCCCGATGGAATTGGGGATTGCCGAGACCCAGCAGGTTTTGGTCATGAATGATTTAAGAGGACGTATCCGCGTGCAGACCGACGGGCAGCTTAAGACAGGCCGGGATGTTGTTATGGCCGCAATGCTGGGTGCGGATGAATTCGGATTTGCGACTATTGCTTTGGTGACCATGGGATGTATTATTTTAAGAAAATGTCATTTGAATGCCTGCTCGGTGGGGATCGCCACACAGGATAAGGAATTGCGGAAGCAATTTGCCGGAAAGCCGGAGCATGTGGTGAATTTTTTTACCTTTGTCGCCGAAGAGGTGCGGGAGATTATGGCAGCGTCGGGATTCCAGAAGTTTGAGGACATGGTTGGGCGCGTGGATATGCTCGAAACCCGGGAGGCCATCGACCACTGGAAGGCGAAGGGCATGGATCTTACGAATGTTTTGCATAAACCGGATGTTCCGGATCACGTTGCTATCCGTCATGTGGGCAGGCAGGATCATGGTCTTGACAAGGCGCTGGATCATCGTTTGATTGAAAGCTGCCGGGAGGCTATTGAGGAGAAAAGACACGTTAAATTTGACAGCAAGGTTCGCAATATCAACCGCACCGTCGGAACGATGTTGAGCAGTGAAATTGCCCGCCGCTACGGCCTGGCAGGTCTGGCTGAGGATACGATTCAGATCAAGTTTCAGGGTTCTGCCGGCCAGAGTTTCGGGGCCTTTCTGGCGCACGGCGTGACATTTACGCTGGAAGGAGACGCGAATGATTATGTCGGCAAAGGATTGTCCGGGGGTAAATTGATTATTTCTCCGCCGGGCGCGTCCACATTTGTTCCCGAGGACAACATTGTTATCGGTAACGTTGTCTTGTACGGGGCAGTTAAGGGAGAGGCGTTTTTCAGAGGTTTGGCCGGCGAACGTTTTGCTGTCCGTAACAGCGGGGCCAACACTGTCGTCGAAGGGGTCGGAGATCATGCTTGCGAATACATGACAGGAGGGCGCGTTGTTGTTCTTGGAAATACAGGGCGTAACTTTGCCGCCGGAATGAGCGGCGGCATTGCCTATGTCTGGGATAGAGACGGGAATTTTAAAACCCAATGCAACGCGGGGATGGTGGATTTGTTTCATGTTGAGGAGGAAGCCGATATCAGGGAATTGAAAGAACTCATTAAAAAGCACGCGAAATATACCGGCAGTACCGTGGCTGAGGGAGTCTTGAAAAACTGGAATACGGTTCTGCCGCAGTTTGTTAAGGTTTATCCAACGGATTACCGAAGAGTCTTGGAAGAGGCGGTGAGGCTAAAGGCATCCGAGGACATTTCACAAGAAGACGAAGAGGTCGTGGAACAAAACTGATGGGGTCATGTTATGGGTGAAGTTAAAGGTTTCATGAAATACGACAGGAAAGATTTCAGCAAGCAGTCTGTTGCTGCGCGTCTTGCGACATGGAAAGAGTTTGCGTTAAAGATGTCCGGCAAGGAGTTGAAGGAACAGGGAGCCCGGTGTATGGATTGCGGGGTGCCTTTCTGCCAGCAGGGATGTCCGATCGGCAATATCATTCCGGACTGGAATGATCTGATTTTTCAGGATGAATGGCGGGATGCTCTTGAACGCCTGCATAAGACAAATAATTTTCCGGAGTTTACCGGACGCGTTTGTCCGGCCCCTTGCGAAAATTCCTGTGTTTTAGGGATTAATTATCCGCCGGTGACCATTAAAAATATCGAGGTTGCCATCATTGAGGAAGCATACAGTCGCGGATTTATAAAACCGCAGCCGCCGAAACACCGTCTTGATAAAAAAGTTGCGGTTGTCGGTTCCGGTCCGGCGGGGTTGGCCTGCGCGGATCAATTAAACAGGCGCGGATATCATGTGACGGTTTATGAAAAAAATGAAACCCCGGGAGGACTTTTGGCTTTGGGGATTCCGGATTTTAAATTAGAAAGAAATGTTATCTCGCGCCGCCTGAAACGCATGGAAAAGGAAGGCGTTACGTTTAAAACCGGGGTGCACGTCGGCGTTGATCTTCCGGGGAAAAAATTGGTTGATCAATATGACGCGGTTGTCCTTTGCGCCGGAGCCGAGGCCCCGCGGGATATTCCTGTTGCCGGACGGGAGCTTGAGGGCATTTATTTCGCGATGCCGTTTTTGACACAGCAAAATCGGGTTAACGCGGGACAGAAAATTGATCCGAAAGACAGAATTACGGCTAAGGGAAAACGTGTCATTGTTTTAGGAGGAGGGGATACCGGTTCCGATTGTATCGGCACGTCAAACCGTCAGGGGGCGGCTTGGGTCAAGAATTTTGAATTGTTACCTTGTTCGCCGGAAACACGCGCAGAGGATAATCCCTGGCCTCAGTGGGCTTTGATTGAGCGAACCTCGACATCTCATGAAGAAGGGGCCCAGCGTGATTATTGTATTATGACCAAGAAATTCAGCGGAGAAAACGGAAAATTAAAGAAGCTTCACGGGATCCGTCTTGAATTCGGGGCTAAGGATCCGGCCACAGGGCGAAGACCGATGAAAGAAATTGCAGGCTCTGAATTTGAGGTTGAGGTGGATATGGTTTTTCTGGCTTTGGGTTTTTTAGGTCCGGTTAAGACAGGCATACTCGCGGAATTAAATGTAGAGCTTGATGAGCGGGGCAATGTGAAAACCGATAGCAATAAGATGACCGGTATTCCCGGAGTTTTTGCTGCCGGTGACATGCGCCGGGGGCAATCTCTCGTTGTTTGGGCGATCAACGAAGGACGGGCTGCAGCCCAAGGTGTGGATAAATATTTAACTTGCACAGTAACCGCGTGAGGGGTAGAATTAATAAATTCATTAATTAACGGGAGGGCATTATGAAAAAGGTTGCTATTGTTATGTTGATGGCGGGTTTGGTAGCAGGATGCGGGTCACCTCAGTCAGGGGCAAAAAAAACGTCGAAGGCAGCACAGGAAATGGCACAAAATAAATTTCTTAATGAGGGAATTCTGCATTTGCAGAAAGCGGATACGGGTAAGGCTGTTAAAAGTTTTGACATGGCGATCAAACAAAACCCAACGGATCCGCGCGGATACATCATCCTCGGCCAAACTTACATGCGCATGAATGATTATGACCGCGCTATTGACAGCCTTTCTGCTGCATCATACGTTGCCCCGGATCAAGGCGAGGTCTTTTATCTTTTGGCCATCAACCACAGGCTGGCCGGCAACAGCACATTGGCCAAACAGAGCGCGCAGAAAAGTATTGATCTGTTTCGCCAAAAACAGGACGCAGAGAATTTTAAAAGATCATTGGCTCTCTTAAAGAGTTTGATGAAATAGACTCGCAGACTACGTAGTGACTACGTAGTGCGCTGGAAATTCTGATACGATAAATTAATGATACAAAGGCGTACGTCCTTTCCTCTTTTTCATTCTTTCCTTTTTATCCTTCCATTCTTTCTTTTTATCCATTCTTATTGTGTTCAAGATGCCTATGCCGGCGGGGCTGTTGTGCAAAGGCAGCAAATTCAAGAACGGAAGATGAGGCAGCAAGAATTTCAGCGGCAGCAGCAAATGCAAATGCAGCAGGCTATTATTCAAAAGACCCGTGAGCAAGCCGCGCAGCAGAAGGCGGCTGTTCAGAAGGCCCGGATACAAGCTGCGCGGAAGAAGGCCATTTTCCAAAAGGCCCGCGTGCAAGCCGCACGGCAAAAGGCGGCTGTTCAAAAGGCCCGCGTGCAAGCCGCACGCGCGCAGCGGCAAGCTGTTATTCAAAATGCCGGGGTACGAGTTTCCCGACAGAGAAATATCCGGGTGAATGTAAAACAGACGGAGATGGTTCAGGACATTGTTTCTCTTGATGAGGTGTTGGTCTCTCTTGAGACATCCAGCCGGGCATGGCCTCTGATTATTGATAATGAAGCCAAACAGGAGGTTGTGAATTATTTTATCAAGAAATACCGGCGGGAAAGGGTTGTTATCAGCAAGACGTCTGAACATTATGTCCGTCTCATTGACGGCATGTCACAGACATCGCCGGAAATGCTGGCCCAGCCTTTTGAGCAGGTTTTTAAAATTGTGGCGACCCTTGAATACGATTTCGATAATGGACAGGATAGAGACACCCAGGCCTTAAAGGTATTGGGAAGCCGTGGGGCTGTCCTGCAAAATAAAGCAAGGATCGGGATAGAATGACCGGGAAAAATTATATCCTTGCTATTGATCAGGGGACAACAGGATCCAGGGCCTTTATTTTTGATCGTCAGGGAAAGATTGTTGCCGGCGCTTACAAGGAGTTCAAACAATATTATCCTAAACCCGGATGGGTTGAGCACGATGCGACAGAGATTTGGGAATCCTGTGTCTCTGTCATTAAGAGTGCCATTAAAAAGGCCAAAATCCACAAGACGCAAGTTCTCGCCATCGGGATTACCAATCAAAGGGAAACGACTGTGCTCTGGGATCGAAAGACATCCAAGCCTGTCGCGCGCGCCATTGTCTGGCAGTGCCGCCGGAGTGCGGACATCTGTAATGGCCTGCGTCCGCATGCCGGTGCCTTTCGAAAGAAAACAGGCCTTGTCCTTGACCCGTATTTTTCTGGAACCAAAATAAAATGGTTTCTGGACAACGTTAAGGGCTTACGCCGCCGGGCCAAAGAGGGGCGGATTTGTTTCGGAACCATTGACAGCTGGCTTATCTGGAAATTGACAGGCGGGCAAACGCACGTTACGGATTTCACAAACGCGTCGCGTACCCTTATTTTTAATATTAAAAAATTCCAGTGGGACCGTGAACTCCTTAAAATTTTAGGGATTCCGTCGGCCATTCTTCCCCGGGTTCAGAAATCCGGTTCGATCTTTGGGTACACGTCTCACGTAGGGGCCCCGCCACGCCCCCCCCCCGGGGGGGGGCGGGGGGGGGCCCCCCCCCCCCGCCGACGCCATAAGGCGGTGTTGGGGGGCCCCCACGCCCCGCCGTAAGGGCCCCGGTGGTGGGGGCCGGGGCCC
>CBDUYP010000064.1:0-6047 GCA_965371485.1 uncultured bacterium | reverse complement strand
ATTGAAGTCGTTATGAACGGCCTCGGCTACCCGCAGCACGCGGCCATGAGTCCGAGCGCGGGATTATTTTACAATCCCGATTGCATCCGCTACCCGTATGATTTGAAAAAAGCCGCGGCCATCTTAAAAGCAGAAGGGTTCGCGGACACCGACGGTGACGGTTTTATAGAGGACCCCGACGGAAGAAGAGTGGAATTCAATTTGTACACCAATGCGGGGGCCACCGAGCGCGTGCAAATGGCCGGCATCATCCGCCATGACCTTGAGACATTGGGCATGAAGGTGAATTTTCTTCCTTTGGAATTTAATACCCTTGTTAGAAAATTGACAGCCACCTTTGACTGGGACGCCATCATCCTCGGGCTGACCGGCGGGGTGGAGCCGCATTTCGGAAAAAACGTCTGGTCCTCCGACGGAGGATTGCACATGTGGTATCCTTCCCAGAAATCACCGGCCACGCCGTGGGAAAGGCGCATCGACGCCATCTTCTCCGAGGGCGTCAGGGAACTTGATGAGAATAAACGAAAGGCCCTGTATGACGAGCATCAGAGGATCGTTTCTAAAGAGCTGCCGCTTATTTACACGGTTTTAGGAAGCAGTGTCTTTGCCGTACGCAACAAATTCGGAAATCTGAATCCCACCGGCTACGGCGGCGCGTTTCATAATATAGAGGAGATTTATGTTAAAGAAGAATTTCGGTAGCCCGAGGAAAGGAATATGCTAAAAATCATCCTCCGGCGATTTCTGATTGCCGTTCCCCAACTGATTGGGATTTCTCTGATCACTTTTTTCCTGATTCAGTCAACGCCGGGGAGTTTTTTTGACACATTGAAACTGGATCCGCAGATCTCTGGTGAAACCATCGCGCGTTACGAGCGGATTTATCATCTTGACCGGCCCCTCTGGGAACAATACGGGCACTGGCTCATGAATGCCGTCAAACTGGATTTCGGGCAATCTTTTTTCTACAATATCCCTGTCTCAAAAATTATCGGGCCACGCCTGTTCAATACATTTATCCTGTCCTTGTCCGGATTTCTCTTCACGTGGCTGATCGCCATTCCTTTGGGTGTTGTGGCGGCTGTCCACCGAAACCGCTTCGCCGACCGGGTCATTCAACTGTGCTCTTACGTGGCCTTGTCGTCCCCCAGTTTTTTTCTGGCCATGCTCCTTTTGTTTGTCTTCAGCCAATGGGGACATCTGCCTTTAGGCGGCATGTACAGCGCGAATTATGATGAATTGAATGTTTTCGGGAAAATCCTGGACCTCCTACGTCATTTGGTCATTCCCACATTGGCCATCTCCGTCGGGTCCGTCGGTGCCCTGCAAAGAATTATGCGCGGAAATATGCTTGAGGTTCTGCGCCAACAATACGTCCTGGCTGCCCGGGCCAAAGGCCTTCCGGAAAACAAAGTGATTTACAAACACGCCCTTCGCAACGCCATCAATCCGCTGATTACACTTCTCGGTTATGAATTCTCCGCCCTTTTAAGCGGAGCGGCACTGGTGGAAATCATCTGCAACTGGCCGGGACTGGGTTCTCTCTTGTTGACAGCCACGCGTTCCAAAGACCTTTATCTCGTCATGGCAAGCATGATGATGGCAGGGATCCTGTTCTTAATCGGAAACCTCCTCGCTGATATCATGCTGGCCGCGGCTGATCCGAGGATCCGTTATGACTGAGCCGCGCGTAAATTCGCGTACGTACGGCGTACGTACTTTTTTAAAGAATCGTTTGGCCACCGGGTGCCTGTGCGTTTTGGTCGTCTTGTATGCCGGCGCGCTTTTTGCCGATTTTCTGGCGCCCTATTCCCTTGAAGATGAAGACAGGAACTATTCCTACTGCCCGCCCACGCCGGTGCGCATCTTTGATGAAAACGGACGCCTGACCCGGCCGTATGTTTACGGGCGGACATTGACATTTGACGAATATTACCGGAGGGTTTACAAGATTGATACCTCACAGAAATATCCCGTCCGACTTTTTTCCCGGGGAGAAGAGTATAAATTTCTGGGATTGATCCCGACGGAGCGTCACCTTTTTACCGTTGCATCGCCGGGGAGGATATATATCCTCGGCGCGGACGCGCGGGGCCGGGATTTGTATTCACGCCTGCTCTACGGGGCGAGGGTATCGCTTTCCATCGGATTGATCGGTGTCGCGATTTCATTCTCCGTCGGGCTGATTCTCGGCGGGATTGCCGGATATTACGGCGGGATGATGGATGAGATCATCATGCGCATTTGCGAGATGATCATGATGATCCCGGGATTTTATCTCCTGCTGGCCCTAAGGGCTGCGGTGCCGGATGATTTCAACTCGGTTCAGGTTTATTTTGCCATCATCATTATTCTTTCGTTTATCGGCTGGGCGGGTCTGGCGCGTATCATCCGCGGCATGTGTCTATCCTTAAAAACCCGCGAATATGTCCTCGCTGCCAAGGCCATGGGGCTGTCGGATATAAAAATTATTACAAAACACATCCTTCCGCACACCATGTCGTATTCCATTATTGTGATTATGCTGGCCATCCCGGGCTACATCTTAAGTGAATCGGGCTTGAGCCTGCTGGGTTTGGGGATTGCAGACCCTTACGCGAGCTGGGGAAACATGCTCGCCGACGCGATGAGCATCGCGCATATTAAATTCGCGCCGTGGGTTCTCCTGCCGGGTTTGTTCATCTTTATGACCGTGATGTGTTTTAACGTTATCGGCGATTGCCTACGCGATTGCCTGGATCCGAAATTTCAAGTAGGGGAGTAACGGCATGTTACTGAGTATTCAAAATCTTTCCGTCAGTGTTGGTGACAAGATGATTGTGGACGATGTTTGTCTCAAGATTCCGCAGGAAACGATTACCGCGCTCGTCGGGGGATCCGGCAGCGGAAAAACAACAACAGGGCTTTCGATCCTGAAACTCCTGGCCCCCGGGCTCACCATCAAAGGCGGGAAAACCGTATTCAATGGCACGGATTTATGGAGCCTTCCTGAATCACGATTGCGCGACATACGGGGAAAAGAGATCAGCGTGATTTTTCAGGACCCTCTTAACGCCTTTAATCCTGTTTTTACGATTTTCTCCCAGATCGACGAGGTCCTGCAACATCACACAGACTTGCCGGCAAAAGTGCGACAAGAGCGTGTGCATGCCATGCTGGATATGGCGGGTATTCCTGACCCTAAGCGGGTCGCCGGAAGTTATCCCCATCAGTTAAGCGGAGGGATGCGGCAAAGGGCCATGATCGCCCAGGCCATTGCTGCCGAACCCAAACTCCTCATCGCGGATGAGCCCACGAGCAATCTTGACGTAACACTCCAGGCCAGGATGATGCAGCTGTTCCGGGAATTGAGAGATAAATTAAAGCTGTCCATTTTACTGATTACACATGATCTCGGTATTGTGCAGCACTTAAGCGATGAGACGTCGGTCATGCTTGAAGGGAAAATTGTTGAGTCCGGAAAAACAAAAGAGGTGCTGTCGCGCCCGCAACACGATTATACCCGGAAATTGATGAAGGCGGTGAAACTGTAAAATGCTCTTAGAACTTAAAAATATCAGAAAATCTTTTCCGGTTAAAAAGGAATCCTTCCTCCGGGGGCACGATGCCGTGCGGGCCGTTGACGGCGTTGATTTGTCCCTATCCGAGGGAGAAAATCTGGGGCTGGTCGGTGAATCCGGCTGCGGCAAAACAACCCTGGGACGGGTTCTCCTAAAATTATACACCATGGATTCCGGTACGATTTTTTTTAACGGAAAAGACATCACCTCTTTTTCCGCGCGGCAGATGAGGCCTCTGAGGAAAAATATGCAAATGGTCTTTCAGGACCCTTACAGCAGCCTGGATCCCCGTTATACCGTCCGCAATATCCTTAAAGAGGCCCTTCTCCTGGAGCAAACCCGGGATCAAAAACTGAAAACCCCGTCGGCCCGGGAAAGGCGGATGGCCAAAATCTTGACGGAAGTGGGTTTAAGCGGCAGCAGCCTGAACCGCTTTCCCCATGAGTTCAGCGGCGGGGAAAGACAAAGGATTGCCATTGCCCGGGCACTCATCATGAACCCGCAATTACTCATCCTCGACGAGGCCGTGTCTTCTCTCGATGTCCTGATTCAGGAAAACATCATTCAATTGCTGAAAGGTTTGCAGAAAAAATACCATGTCACGTATTTATTCATCTCACACAATTTGCGCGTTGTTAAGAAAATCTGCCAGAGAATCGCGGTCATGTACCAAGGGAAGATTGTTGAAGTCGCCGGAACCGACGAGATATTCCATAATCCCCTGCATCCTTACACACAGGAGTTATTATCAGCGGCTGTTCATTATCAATCAACACAAAGGACATCCGAAATAAAGGTGAATACCGATTCCCGCTTAACGGATAAGGGGAACGGGCATTTCGTAATGGAGTAACGCTATGAGTGAGGCCTTTTGGAAACGATTGAGCGCGGTATCCGGGTTTTTGGTATTGGCGTCTCTTTTCATTTTACTCGTTTTTGTTGCCCATCTTGAGATCAAGGATCTGGACCTGTGGCTGCACCTCGGCATGGGGCGGTATATTGTCAACCACGGGTTTTCTATTCCCAACGTTGATATTCTTTCCTGTTCTGTTGCCGGAGCTCCCTGGATCAACCACGAATGGCTGTTTCAGGTCATCGTCTATGCACTCCATCATCTCTTCGGCCCGGACGGACTGATCACGATGCAGGTCATTCTCGTTGCAATCACGATGATGATCCTTTTGGTTTTGGGATATAACCGGGAAAAACAATTAGGAACCCTGCTGGTTCTGCTCCTTGTGGCCCTGGTTTTCCGGGGACGATTTACCATCCGGCCTGATTTGTACAGCCTTCTTTTTTTCGCCCTGTATATTCTTATCCTCTCATTTTATATCGACAGAAAATGGTCTGTCGCGGCCCTCTTCTTTATTCAATTGCTCTGGGTCAACATGCACGGCTTTTTCTTTTTCGGCCCTTTGTTCGCGTTGATTGCCACAGCAGGGGAGTGGTTGAAACGGCACACAAAATTGCCTTACCGATGGAATCAAACAGGACGGTTGAATAACGACGAGTACAAGAGACTAAAAATCATCGCCGGCATTGTTTTGCTGGCGTGTCTGCTAAACCCCTTCACGTGGGAAGGGGCATGGTATCCGTTACGTGTCTTTTTTCAGATCTCGGGTGAATCGAGGATATTCTTCGAAAAAATCGTTGAGTTGCAGCGACCTGTCGCGTGGAACACATTGTTTTCCCTTAATCATTATCCTTATTACAAATTGCTGATTCTTTTGTCGTCGGTCAGCTTCGTGTTTAACCGCCGCAAGATCGATATCAGCGGGCTTATCCTCTGGTTTGTCTTTTTGTTGTTTTCCCTCGCGGCTGTCAGGAATCTTATCTTTTTTGCCTTCGCGGCCTATCTCGTTTTTGTCACCAATACGTTAACGGTTCCTCTTAAAAATATTATTCCTTTCCGGATAACGGATAAAAAGTTTGTGTACATCACATCGATCGTGGTCAAGGTCTTTATGATGATATGGATCGCCCAATACGGCGCCCATGTGGCGCTCAACGGATATTTCGATTTTGACACATACACCCGTAAAAGTGAATTCGGCGGGGTTTCGCTGAGGACCTATCCGCATAAGGCGGTTGATTTTCTTGTTGAACATAAGGTGAAGGGCAACTTTTTTAATGACTTCAACTCCGGGGCGTATCTCGTGGGGCGGTGTTCGCCGGATATTAAGGTTTTTATCGACGGGCGGACAGAAGTTTACGGCCCCGCATTCTTTAAAAACTATCAAAAGGTGTGGGAAAAAGATGATGCCGGGGAATTTGAAAAAGTGTTAAAGCGGTTTGACATTACAGGAGCCCTCATGAACTCCGTGCATCAGCCGATTCCCAAAAATGTTTTGAATTTTCTTTACAAAAGTAGAGAATGGATCCCGGTGTACTTTGATTATGACGGGATCATTTTCTTAAAAAATATTTCCGCGCATAAAGATATTATCAGAAAATTCCGTATCAATCTTTCGCGTTGGCAGGCCGAAC
>CBDUYP010000063.1:0-6119 GCA_965371485.1 uncultured bacterium | reverse complement strand
CAAAGACGCGTGATCATCAATGCCCAAATCGGTGTACAATTTAACCCGGTTGAAATTGAACTCAAAAATGCATTATCAAAGTTAACAACCTTGATGAAGAAAAGTGCTGATTACAAAATACGCGCGATCACCTCATCAGCCAGAAAAACAGGATTTATTGCGATTATTATGATTATTGCCGCCGTGATTACCGCGGCCATCATTTCATTTTCCTTAGCGCAATATATCATCAACGCGATACAACCTCTTGTGACGGGAATGAAAAAACTGGCTAATAATGATTTGACGAAGCGTTTGGATATTACTTCCGGAGATGAATTCGGGGAACTCTCGGAGCAATTTAATATCTTCGCTCAGAAGACGGAAGATGTTATCACCCGGTTAACAGATTCGTCAAAACAATTGGCGATTTTCTCTGATGAAATATTCTCCCATTCTGATACAATCTCCGATGGTGTGCAGCAACAGAGTTCGAGTTTTGAAGAATTCTCCAGTTCTGTCCAGGCCAATGCCTTAAAAGCCTCCTCAGCCAATAATGTCGCGCAGCAAACGACCCGTGAAGCTGAAAAGGCTGGACAGGACATGGAAAATGCGATTGAGGCGATGCAGGCTATTGAAAAAAGTTCAAAGAAGGTAGCGGTTGCCGTGGCCCTGATAACCGACATTGCGGATCAGACGAATCTTTTAGCGTTAAACGCGGCGATTGAGGCCGCCCGAGCCGGAGAACACGGCAAGGGGTTTGCTGTTGTCGCGGATGAAGTGAGAAAACTCGCGGAAAGAAGCGCCAGCTCTGCCAAGGAAATCGAGAATTTAATCACCGGAAGCACCCAACAGGTTGACGATGGGGCGAATTTATCGTGTAATGCCGGCGAGAGCCTCAAAACCATTGTATCCAATATCGCAAAAGTAGCTCAACAGCTTCAATCCATCGCAACAGCAACCCAACAGCAGGCAGCCACCATGGAACAGAATGCCTCCATTGCCGAATCCAATGCCTCTGCCGCGCAACAACTTACTGCCTCGTCTAAGGAGATGTCGGCCCAAGCTAAAGATCTCAAGGCCGTGGTTGCCCGGTTTAAGATTAGTAAAAATACCCGAACCGGTCCCTCATCGAAAACTTCAACACCAAAAACACCGGATGCCGGCACGAGCCAGAATCGCCTCACGGCAAAGCAGGCTCAACCTACCCTAAAACCGCGAGACGAAGAGGAAGAATTGCATTTAAAGTAATATCCGCCTTTTGGGAAAGCAGACAATTGAACATCACCAATGAAGAATTTAACGAAATCAGGGATATCATGTACAAAAGGACGGGGGTATTCCTTAAACCGACAAAGAAACCGTTAGTTGTTTCCCGTCTTAGAACACGGTTGGAGGAATTAAATCTAAACAGTTTCCGTTCGTATATTGCGTTATTAAATGATCTCCAAGGCCAGGAGTTGGAGATATTCGTCAATGCCATTACAACAAACGAAACATTTTTCTTCCGGCATCCCGGACAATTTAATTTTCTGATGGAAAATATCTTCCCGGATATCGCAAACACAAAACAGAACCATCCGGAGATACGAATGTGGTCCGCGGCCTGTTCAACAGGGGAAGAACCTTATTCCCTGGCCATTGCCGCGATGGAGTTTCTTAAGAAGCATCCGGGTTTGCAATTCAAAATTTATGCGTCAGATATTAATAGTGACGTCATTGCCAAGGCCAAGCATGCACAATACTCTGAGAGGAGTCTTAAGGAGGTGCCGTCATCCGTAAGAGAAAGATATTTTAAACCTGTTCCCGGTGAAGGGACGAAACGGGAATCCGAATTTGAATTAGACATAAAGGTGCGCGATACGGTTGAATTTCGTCAGCATAATTTATTGAAATCTTTTGCGTACAAAAATCTTGATATTATATTTATCCGAAGCGTGATGATTTACTTCACCCGGGAAATTAAGCAAAAAATTATCAATCTTTTGCAGAAAAATCTTCTTCCGGGAGGATATTTATTTATCAGCCTTTCGGAGCATTTAAGCGATATCGATATGAATTTAAAACTTGTTCAAAATGGAATTTATCAGAAAATATAGGATCTCATCATGATTAAGGCCGTTATTGCAGACGATTCGGCCCTTTTAAGAGAAGTCTTAAAGGATATTCTGGAACGCGACGGTAAAATTGCTGTTGTGGGGTCCGGTAAGAATGGAAAAGAGGCTGTCGCGCTTGTTAAACAATTGAAGCCTGATATCCTGATCCTGGATTGTGAGATGCCGGTCATGCACGGGCTTGAGGCGTTACAAAGGATAATGTCGGAATGCCCGCTTCCGGTGTTTATCTTCAGTTCCCTGGCCCACGAAGGTGGAAGTTTAACGATTAAGGCCATGGAATACGGTGCCGTTGATTTCTTTCTAAAACCGGCACGCGGTGCTTCTGAATTACATGAAATTTCCAACGAATTGGTCCGCAAGATCGAGTTTATTGTTGCAAAAAGCAGGTTTGCCTACCTCAAAAACAAAGGGAATGTTCCTTCTCCTTCGGAAAGAAAGGACGTCCCTCCGCCGATCAAACCCCGCAAGATTGATTTAATTGCCATGGGATCTTCGACAGGAGGGGTGCAGGCAGCGATACAGATGATTCCGAAACTTCCCATAACAACAAAACCCATCGTCTGGGTTCAACACATGCCGCCTATTTTCACAAAAGATCTTGCGGATCGCCTCAATACACTCTCCTTGATGACTGTTAAAGAGGCTGAAAATGGTGACATTCTTAACACCGGTCATTGTTATCTTGCGCCCGGCGGCATGCACATGAAAATCACGAAAAAAAAATCCCGGGTTCAGATTGTGGTTGAGGAAGGCGGAAGAGTTCAGGGGTGCCACCCTTCGTGCAATGTCCTCTTTAATTCTGTGGCACAACATTTTTCTGACAATGCTGTCGGCGTGATTCTAACCGGAATGGGTGAAGACGGGAAAGAAGGCCTTGTGAATATGCATAACAAAGGAGCGTTTGTCATCGGACAAAACGAACAGAGTTGTGTTGTTTACGGAATGCCCAAAGCCGCACAAAATGCCGGGGCGGTCGACAGGGAAGTTGATATAACAAGAATTGCCGATACATTAAAACAGGTGGGAGGATTTCAATGATCAAGCATGAAATTCTTATTGTTGATGATTCGCAAACCACGTTTGATTTATTCAGGAAGGCTAAAAAGAATGGGTGATGCGGCATTCGAGATGTCACGGGAAGAACGGGCAGAACTTATCACAGAATTTCTTGCCGAAGGCAGAGAACATCTCGGGGTACTTAACGAGAAACTCCTGAAATCGGAAGAATCTGTCAAGAACAATACCGAGATGTCCGATGATGACCTTGATGCGATGTTTCGTGCGGCGCATACGATCAAGGGGACGGCTTCATTTATCGGCTTATCAAAAGTTGTAAAATTAACGCATGAGATGGAAACCCTATTGCAGCGCGTCAAAACCCGCGAGATGAAATTAACGGTTAAGATCATCGACGTGCTCTTTGCGACTTTCGATGTCCTGGAATCTTTATTCAGCGGGTTAAAAGAACATGGCGAAGAAAAGGCGGACATCGAAAAAAGTGTCAGCAAGATTAAGGCCATTTTGGGATCGGGAGCAGAAGAGGAAAACGTAAAGGCCGAGCAGATCCAGGAAGCGGAAACGATCTCAAAAGACAACACCGTTGATGTTAAATATTTAAAACAATATATCGAGGAAATGCAGCAAACCTTCGAGGTCTTTAATGAGCATATGACCGCGGTGGAAAAAGGGGATGTTCAAGATAACCGGGAGGTCATTAATGATCTTTTTCGTATTATGCATACGATCAAAGGTTCCTCGGGAATCGTTAATGCCGATGCCATTGTGGCGGTTGCCCACAGCATGGAAAATATCTTTTCCGTTTTTCGTAAACGCGGGCAGATGCCTGACAGTGCTATCATTCCTCTGCTATTTAAAGGGATTGATACGATCGAGGTTATCGTGTCGGAACTTAAAGAAAAACAGGCGATCACCACGGATGTTTCCGCGCTCGTGTCCGAATTGGAAACATACCACGCGCAACTCGTTTCCGGACGGAAAGTTGACAATGCCGCTGCGGATACACAGGACCCTGACGCATTAATGAATACGGAACAATTATCTGACGGGCAAAAGAAAATACTGTCACAGGCGATAACAGAGGGCCAAGATATCTTTAAAATTCTCTTTATCATTGACAAAGTCATTCCCTTTAAGAGTATGAAAGTTCTGTTGGTTGAAAAAAAGCTGAAGAAGGTGGGTGTTGTCGTTGCGACACAACCGGTCCCGGAGGAGATCGACAAGATGGACGGCCAAAACGCGACTGTTGGCATCATCTTTTGTTCGGGTGCCAAAGAGAAAGAGATCCGCACCCTTCTTTCTCTTGACGGGGTGACCGTATTGTCGATCAAGACACTGGATCAAAGTACCTGTGCACAAATGCTGCAGCCAGACAAACAAACGGGGATAAAAATAAAAAAACAAGAAACCCAGGCCGCATCACGAACAACTCAAAAGTCGCCGACATCCAGTCCAAAAACAGTTCCGATAGATATCACAACAATTCGCATTGATTCCCAGAAATTGGATAATCTTCTGAACTTATCAGGCGAGCTGGTAATCCTTCGCGCTCAGTTTGCCAGATTGGTTGATTTATTTGAAAGTGATATCGAGCAACAGCGCAACATCTTCAACCTCGTTGTGAGGACAAAGTTAAATGTTGAAAACCTTATTGAGGATACCGGAAACTATTTGCGCAAAATCAAAGGGCCGGGGCAGGAGACAGTCAAAATTCAGAAAATGATGGATGAATTGAGCACAAACATCCTGAGTTTGGAACGCAATGTCGACAAGTACAATTTCGTAAACCGTATTCATTCGCTGGATGAAACAACGCATTCTTTAGGAAAGATATCTTCTGATATTCAGTTCGGAGTTATGCAAACACGGATGATCCCCGTTGAGGGCGTGTTCACCCGTTTCAAACGGATTGTCCGCAATATTGCTAAGGATTTGAGGAAAGACATTAATCTTACAATTATCGGCGAAGAAACAGAATTAGACAAAACGATCGTTGACAGTTTAGGGGATCCGCTCACGCACATGATCCGCAATGCCGTTGACCACGGCATTGAAGATACGGCGACCCGTAGAAGTATGAACAAACCGGAAACAGGAAACATCTTTTTAAAGGCCTCTCACAGAGGGAACAATATCTGCATTGAAGTCAGGGATGACGGGAAGGGACTTGATCCTGAGGAACTTGCCAAACATGCGTTAGCACAAAATCTTATTGCCGAAGAACAGGTTTCCGCGATGAATGAAAAAGAAAAATTTGATTTGATGTTCTTGCCGGGGTTCAGTACAGCCGAAAAAGTAACCGGGCTTTCCGGCCGGGGTGTTGGAATGGATGTTGTCAAGAGTATGATTAATTCCGTTAACGGTGTTATTGAAGTTGATACGGAAATCGGGGAAGGAACAACTTTTATATTAAAAATCCCCTTAACCTTGGCCATTATACAGGCATTGCTTGTCGTCATCGGTGATGAAACATACGCGATCCCGATCGAAGGGGTCACGGAAATCGTTAAAATCCCTGAAAAAGAAATTTATTCTATTGACGGGAATCCCACCGTGACAATAAGAGGGCATGCCTTGAGTCTCGTAACCCTTGATACGGTGATTAAACTTAAAGGCGGAAATCAAAAACGCGAAAAAGATAAACAGATGATTATTATCACAGACGGAGAGAATCAGCTGGGAATTATTGTTGATGCATTGATCGGAGAGGATGAAATTGTCATCAAGTCTCTCTCGGAACATTTTGCGAATATCCGCGGCGTAAGCGGCGCATCAATACTGGCTGACGGGCGGGTCGCCCTGATTCTGGACCCCGCCGCGATTATCAAGAAGTCAAAATAAATTCAATGGAAGAAAAGCACGAACAGGTTGTCGGTATGGCCGACATCAAGATCGGGAAAATCCCCAGCACAATCAGCGCGAATTTGGGTTCCTGTATCGCCGTGTGTGTATATTCCGCGGAACATCACGCCGGCGGCATGATCCACATAATGATGGCCTCGTCAA
>CBDUYP010000062.1:0-6140 GCA_965371485.1 uncultured bacterium | reverse complement strand
AAGAGGAGGTGCCGTCATTCAAAAGAATATCCGGATCAATGAACGCATCAGAGTTCCCGAGGTTCGTGTTATCGGGCCGGAGGCAGAACAAATAGGGGTTGTTGTCCTTAAGCGTGCTTTGGAGCTGGCCCGTGAAAGCAGCCTTGATTTGGTGGAAATAGCCCCGACGGCCAAGCCCCCGGTTTGCCGCATCATGGATTTCAGTAAATATAAATACGATCAGGAGAAAAAAGATCGACGGGTTAAGAAGAATCAAAAGGTCACGCATTTAAAGCAGATTCGTGTCAAACCGCGTATCGATGAAAATGATTATCAAATCAAGCTGAAAAAGGCGAAAGATTTCTTAGCGAAAAAAGATAAAGTTAAGGTTAACCTGTTTTTCCGCGGACGCGAGATGGCCTTTAGAGAACAGGGAAGAAAGCTCATCTTAAGGTTTGTTGATGATATCGCTGAATATGGACAAGCGGAAGGAGCCCCGTCGATGATGGGACGCATCATGTCGGTTCTTTTTGCTCCCCGATCAGGAAAAAAGTAACAGGAAGAGGAGAAAGGAAGGAGAGAAAGATGCCGAAGCTCAAGACGAATCGAGCGGCAGCCAAGCGTTTTCGGTTTACCAAGACAGGTAAGATAAAGAAACGAAATGCCAGCCGCGGTCATATATTAGGCAAGATGTCACGTAAAAGAAAACGCCAATTGAGGAAAACCGGTTATGTTTCCCATGCGGATGAAAAGAAAATAAGGAGGCTATTGCCTTATGGGTAGAATAAAAGCTGCGGTTTCCAGCAAGAGAAGAAAAAAGCGTGTTTTAAAGCAGGCCAAAGGACAATTCGGGCATAGAAGCAAGCGTTATTCCCAGGCAAAGAAATCTGTTGTTAAGGGATTAACCTATGCTTTTCGGGACAGAAAGGTCAAGAAGCGCGAATTCAAAAGGCTTTGGATTGTCCGTATTAATGCGGCTTGCCGGGAATCAGGGGTTTCTTATAGTCGTTTTATAGAAGGATTAACAAAACAAGGCGTAGCTATTAACCGTAAGATATTGGCTGATTTGGCGATCAGTTCTCCGGCGGCATTTCGAAAGCTGGTGAAGGAGGCCAAAGTCAACCCGATCGCCAAGGGATAGTTGGCCCAAGCATTTTCGTATAATAAAAAAGTACACGTTTAGGCGTGTACTTTTTATAGTAAAGGGTGTGTTATGAAGATTATCATTGTGGGGGCCGGCACGATAGGGATCAATCTGGCCAAATCTCTCACCGAAGAAAAACACGAAGTTTATTTGATTGAGCGTCATGGAGAGACAGCGAGAAGGGTCGACGAAAAACTTGACGTGAAGGTTGTCGCGGGCAACGGGGCTGACCCGAACACACTTAAGAAAGTTTTTGTGTCCGAAGCGGATCTTGTCATTGCTGTGACCCTGTCCGACGAGACGAATCTTGTTGTGTGCGCGCTGGCAGCTTCGCTGGGGGCAAAACGCAGGATCGCCCGGGTAAGAAATACAGCTTTGAGCAAGATTCTCGGAGAGATGGGGCGGGAGAAGTTTTCTATTAATGAAATTATCAATCCCGAATTGGTAGCGGCCCGGGATATTGTCAAAACGATCAAGACCCCCGGGGCGCGTGAGGTGGCGGATTTTGCTGAGGGACGGATGCTTTTGCGGTCTTTTGAGATTCCTGCCACATCTCCTTTGTGCGGACTTAAAACGGAAGAGTTAAAAGATGAGGATTTTCCGTGGCCTTTTTTAATTATCGCGATTATCCGAAAAGATTCTGTCATTATTCCCAAGGGGAATACCAGTGTTGAAGCCGCAGACTGCATTTATGTCCTTCTTCCCGCCCCGTCCCTGGGCGAATTCCTGTCTTTTGTGAACCCTGAAATCCGGAAACCTAAGAAAGTTGTCATTTACGGCGCCAGCGATACAGGAGAACGTGTTGCCATGACACTATCCGATTATGTCCGTGATATTATTCTTGTGGAGGAAGATCCACAAAAGGCCAAGGATGCCGCGGGACGGCTTGAGTCGACGAGAATCATCCAGGGTTCGGCCGCAGAGACGGATATTTTAACAGAATGTGGCATTGAAGCGGTTGATGTTTTTATCGCGGCTTCCAATAACGATCACTCAAATTTAGTCAGCGCGGTTCTTGCCAAAAAGATGGGAGCTAAAACCACGATTATCACAACACAGCATCCGGACTATATGTCGATTGTTGATGCCTTGGATATCGACGTTATTATCAACCCGCGTTTCTTGGCGGTCGATCAAATCCTTCGCTTAGTCAGAGGAAAAGTCATCAGTTCTGTGACAAAACTTTTAGAGTGCGAAACTGAAGCATTGGAATTGATCCCGGAAGCCGGATCTCCCGTGACTAAGGCCCTTATTAAAGATATACGGTTTCCGAAAAATTCTATCGTCGGCGCTGTCTGCAGGGAAGAAGAGGTTTTGCTGGCAGATGGCAACACTCAAATAAAAGAAGGCGACAGGGTTATCGTATTTTGTCAGGAAACAGCCGTCAAAAAACTTCAAGGGCTTTTTACCCGATAATATCCTATGCATAAAAGACTTGTTGTCAGCATTATCGCGCGCATTTTGCTGCTCGTGTGTTTGTTTATGACAGCCCCTCTATTGTGGGCCGTTCACGACGGTTCGCATCCTAAGGAGGTGTCCGCTTTTATGATAACCATTTTACTGGGGACGGTTGTTTCCTGTCTTTTGCGTGGGACACTCCGGATTAAGCCCGAGGCGTATAAAAAAGTAAATTCTAAAGACGGGTTGGCCATCGTCGGGTTGTCCTGGATTTGTCTGTCGGTTTTTGGTGCCCTGCCTTTTTACCTGAGCCAGGTGGCTCCTTCCTACACGGATGCCTTTTTTGAAACCGTCAGCGGGTTTACGACAACCGGGGCAACGATTTTTCCCGACGTGGAATCTCTTCCGCGGGGCATCCTCTTTTGGCGAAGCTTAACACATTGGCTGGGCGGGATGGGGATCATTGTTCTCTACCTCGCTCTTTTGCCGGCCTTAGGGCAAAATGCTTTTCAGCTTTACAAAGCAGAGTCTCCGGGAATAACGGTTGAGAGAATAGAGCCGAGTATCAAAGAGACGGCCAAGATTCTTTGGACGGTTTATTTTTTATTTACTTTTTTGGAGACGGGGTTGCTTATGGCGGGAGGCATGCCGTTTTTTGACGCTCTGTGTCACACCTTTGGAACCGTTGCCACGGGAGGTTTCTCCACGAAAAATGCCAGCATGGGAGAATATAGTGCTTATATTCAGGGGGTTGTTCTTGTTTTTATGTTTCTCGCCGGAACGAATTTTATCCTTCACTACCAGGCCCTCAGGGGAAATATCCGGGCTTTTTTCCAAAGCGAAGAATTCCGCTATTATTTTTTCTTGATCGCGATTTTGATCCCGATTTTTGCAATCGTTTTACGGCAAGGGACATTAACATTCAGCCCTTTGAGGGATGCCGCTTTTCAGATTGTCGCCATTCTGACAACAACAGGATATACCACGGCGAATTTTGATGTTTGGCCGCATGCCTTAAGGGTTGGGCTTGTCCTTTTGATGTTCATCGGCGCCTGCGGCGGTTCCACCGGCGGAGGGATAAAGATCGTCCGCATTTTCCTGTCGATCAAAATCGCGTTACGGTCGACGGTGCAGGTCCTTTTTCCCAACGCTGTTTTGCCGATAAAATTTAATGCCACACCTCTTACCAGCAGGATTATCATGGGGGTTTTATGTTATTTTGTTATTTTTGTTTCCCTCCTTTTCCTGGGGACATTCTTTTTAACGATTACGGAATCCTGTGACCTTGTAACAGCCTTTTCTGCCTCCCTTGCAGCCTTAAGCAATATCGGCCCCGGATTAGGGAAAGTCGGCGCGACACAAAACTATGCCTGGATATCGACATCAGGAAAATGGCTTTTAACATTCCTCATGCTGGCGGGACGCCTGGAACTGTATTCGATACTGATCCTCTTTTTGCCGACGACGTGGAAAAAGTGAGGGAATAGGGAATAAAGGAGAGATGAATGGAAATCGGGATTGTCGGGTTGCCTAATGTCGGAAAATCAACCCTTTTTAACGCGTTAACAGGGGCGGGCATTGCCGCTGAAAATTTTCCCTTTACGACCATCGAACCTAATGTGGGTGTTGTTCCTTTGCCGGATGACCGGATGAATTTCCTGGCTGAGAAAAATGAAAGCCAAAAAATTGTTCCCGCGGGAATCCGTTTTGTCGATATCGCCGGTATTGTCGAGGGGGCGAGTAAAGGGGAGGGGTTGGGAAATAAATTTTTATCTCATATCCGAAGCGTGGAAGCCATAACGCATGTTGTTCGTGTATTTAAGAATGATGATGTCGTCAATGTCCTGGGGGATCTGGATCCGATTAAGGCGGCAGATATTATTGAAACGGAACTTTTGCTGGCAGATCTTCAGCAGGCGGAGAAAGCACTTCTGCAGGTCAAGAAACCTGCCAAGTCAGGGAATGCAGAGGCCAAGGTAAAGTGTGAAATATTAGAAAAAGTTATTGCAGGATTTAATGACGGGAAACCGGTTCGTGTCCAGAATATTGATAAAGAGAGGATTCAGGAATTTCAGTTTTTAACAGAAAAACCCCTGCTGTATGTTGCCAATACGGATGAAGAGACGGGCACAGGTACGTGTCCTGATATGATTAAAGCCTTAGAGGAGCGCGCTCACCGTGAAGGCGCGGGGATGATTGCGTTGTGCAGCAAGCTGGAATCCGAGATTCTTGAGTTACCTGAAGGTGAACGTGCTTCTTATTATGAGGCCGCGGGAATTTCTTCTGCGGGTCTTGCGAAATTAGCTCAGGCAGGACAAAAGCTGCTTGATCAGATATGTTTTTTTACTTCAGGCCCGAAGGAAACGCGCGCCTGGCTTATTGCCCGAGGAACAAAAGCGCCAAAGGCTGCCGGTAAGATTCATTCGGATATTGAACATGGATTTATCCGGGCGGAGATTTACAAGTATGACGATCTTGTCAAATATGGATCTGAGCAGGAGTTAAAAGCCAAAGGCCTGGCGACATTACAGGGTAAAGAATACGAGATGCAAGACGGCGATGTTGTTCATTTTCGATTTAGTAAATAGCCGGGCGTTCTCTGCAGAGAAATCATGAAAGTCGCTGTTATTCAACTTAATGCAGGTGCTGATAAGAAGAGAAACATCGGGCGGGCTGTTTGTCTGGTTCAAAGAGCTGTTAAGGCCGGCGCCCAATGGATATTGCTTCCCGAGGCGTTTAATTATCGGGGGAAGAATGTTATTCACGAGAAAAATTCGGAAAAAATCCCCGGGGAGTCAACGACTCCGTTTTTTGAATTAGCCAAAGAAAACAGCGTCTTTATTCTTGCGGGCTCAATATGTGAAAAGATAAAAGGAAAAAGAAAAGTCTGCAACACCTCTCTCCTTATTGATCGCAATGGAAAGATCGCGGTAAAGTACAGGAAGATTAATCTTTTTGACGCGGTTATCGGCCGGAAGGTTCTTCAGGAATCAAAACGGTTTATTCCCGGGCGAAGAATAGCAACAGCCCGCGTTGGGAACTTTAACATTGGATTGACGATTTGTTATGATTTGAGATTTCCTGCCCTTTATCGCGCGTATGCCCGACGGGGTTGTCATGCGATAACCGTTCCCTCTTCTTTTACAAAGAAAACAGGACAAGCCCATTGGGAAATCCTCCTGAGGGCACGCGCGATTGAAAATTCATGTTATGTGTTGGCGCCTAACCAGACCGGAAAAGACGCAAGAGGCGTTGCCGCTTACGGAAATAGCATGATTGTCAACCCATGGGGAGAAGTATTAGCCAGGGCATCTGCAGGAAGTGAAGAGATTATTTTCGCGAACATTCATATGGCGGCTATTCAACAGGCGAAAGTTATTTTGCCGTCTTTATAGATTATAATCAATGATTTTGAAGTCTGGATATGTCTCCTCTGCTCAAACAGTCCTCGTAACATCCCGCCTTCTGGGCGGGATGACTGCGGAACTCGCGACGAAGACATATCCAGACTTCAAAATCACAATAAGGAGAAATAAAAATGGGAAAAAGTATTAAGATTGCGGTGACCGGGGCGGCCGGTCATATTGGATATGCTATACTTTTCCGTCTGGCCGCTGGG
>CBDUYP010000061.1:0-6244 GCA_965371485.1 uncultured bacterium | reverse complement strand
GATTGCCGCCACTGCTTAACCTTAATCACGGGCCGCGAAATCGCGATGATAAGAAAAACAAGAAACGCGTTATCACATGCTGCCATGACCACCACCGGCACCTGACCCGGGACAAATGCCAATATCCTTGCCGCAGCCCACAACAAAAACAGGATCAGCAAAGGTGTTCCGTTTAATGTCTTGAGCCCGGTCCAGTTCATCACCGCTGTCAGCAGAAAACCGGCTGTCACAGCCATGGTGTATCCATAAAGCATTTCATGGCCGTGCCAGATATTGACCGGCATAGAGCTGAAAACTTTCCAGCCCCATACATAAAAACACATCCAGGCCGCGATGGACACAACAGCGTGAAACGCGGCTCCGAGGAAGAAGATACGAAAACCCGTTTGGAGCACTACAGGACATTTTTGTTTCGTTGACATATGTACAGCGATAATAATACAATGCTATGGAAATGACAACTATTAAATCAAGACAAATTGCCGATTCAAGAATCCTTGTCCTGTTTGCCCTTTTATTGGTCAGTCTGATTGCCTATTCCCCAGGCCTCTCCTCAGAGTTTGTCCTTGACGCGTATCCACTCATCGTCGACAACCCTGTCATCAAACAACAAGGATTGAGCCCAAAGATATTCACAAAGGGCTTCTTTGACGCGTTTAAGGATTATTCACAGCTTTCCCTGAATTATTACCGTCCGCTTACAACCCTCTCCTTTGCCCTGGAGTACAAATGCTGGGGATTAAATCCCTTCGGCTACCGCCTGACGAATATACTGCTCCACACCCTGAATGCTTTCTTTGTGTATCTCCTCGTTTTTCGGATATTCAAAAAAAAGCGTCTATCCTCTTACGCGTCCATTCTTTTCTGCGTCCTTCCTGTGCAGGAATGGGTTGTCAATTATGTTGTCGGCCGGAGTGATCTGCTGGAAACCTTGTTTTCCCTGCTGTCTGTCTTAATCTTTATTTATTTTCTCCAGACGCATCATAACCGTCACCGGACTTTAAGCCTCGCGTATTTCGCGTGCGCGCTTCTGTCGAGGGAGACAGCCCTGCTTCTGCCCCTTTTTATTGTGCTTACCGCATTTTATCATTTGCGGAATTTCCGCAAAACCCTGACAGCGTCACTCCCGCATATCCTGATGGCGGTCTTGTATTATGCATTGCGATATTATTTTTACCCTATTGCCCGCGCCGGCACCCAGGATATCTTTTCCTTAAATGCCATGATGCCGTGGATTTCTCTTTCTCTGGAATATGCCTTTCGATATCTTGTCCCGTGGTCTGTCTTTCAGGGGAACATTCTTGGCACAGTGCTATTATCCGTCGGCATTATTCTTTATTTATATAAAACCTCCCTGCGCAGCATACAAAACCCGGCTGTTTTCGGTCTTGCATGGGTCGGCTCCGGCCACGTCCTCTTTCTTGTTACCGGGAATTCCCTCAATCTTATCGGCCCTTATTTATTTGAGCATTATTTATATTTTTCTTCCATAGGCTTTGTCCTTGTGCTGAGCGCCTTCATCCTGCGCTTTAACATAAAACACCAACGTTGGATCGGCTGTTCGGTCTTACTCTATTACGCATGCATTCTGTGTTTTAATAACGCGCATTGGATAACGGAAAAGCATTTATTAGAGAGAGTTCAGCGCAAGGAAGGAAGCGATCAGTATATTTCTTCCCGGACATTGGCAATGAAATACGGGAATGATGAGGGAGTTATTGGAGAACTCATTGAAAAGACACCCAATCCGTTCGCCCGAAGTCCGCTTTTAAGAAAACTGGGGAATATCTACAGCCACCAGGGATGGCATGATAAAGCGGTTCAAGCCTTTCAACAGGCCATCCGTCTTAATCCCCGCAATATCAATGCCTACGCGGATTTAGGATTTACTTACATAAAGATGAATCAACCGGATATTGCCATTGAGTGGCTCAAAGAATCTCTGTTGATGGATGAGGATGCAGCGATAACACACAAAATTCTCGGAACGGCATATTATCACAAGAATGATTTCAAAGAAGCGGTTAAACATCTCGAGAGAGCATTCTCTCTCAACAAGGATGACGTGATGACTTCGCTTTTATTGGGGATGGCTTATCTTTTCAATCAGGATGAAGACAGTTACCAAAAAACCATGAGACACCTTTTCCGAAAAGGCTTTGACCAGAAATTCATTCTTCAATTTATCGAGACGGAATTGAACCGGCATGGGGTGGAGAAGAAAACGGGGAATCCGGGGAAGGGGTTGATTAATCCGCGACGTGGTGTTTTATGACTTTGCCGTTGACCATGTAAATGACGTCCTCACAGACGTTTGTGGCGAGATCGGCGATTCTTTCGAGATTCTTGGCAACAAGGATCATTTCCATTGAACGCTCTGCTGCCTTGGGGTCCTTGCACATCACCTGCAGCAGCTCAGAAAATACCTGCCGGTTTAACTTATCGACCACGTCATCCCTCACGCAGACAGCCCTTGCCAATTCAGGATCATTGTTAATAAAGGCATTGATGCTGTCTTTAAGCATGCCCTGGGAGGCCTCGGCCATTTTCGGAATGTCAGCCGGCGGGTTGATAGGCAGAACTTTAAATAAATCCAATGCCCTCTGGGCGATATTTACGGCCAAATCCCCCATCCGCTCCAACTCATTATTGATCCGCATACTTGCCGCAACAAATCGCAGGTCACCGGCCTGGGGCTGGTGCAAGGCGAGAAAACGCAGGCACAGATCATCAATCGCGATCTCAAGCATATTAACAGCATCATCTTCGCGAACAACCGTTTGGGCCATTTTTTTATCCCTGTCCATAAGCGCCTTCATGGATCCGCTGAGAGCCGCTTCGACCAAGCTGCTCATCTCAAGGAGTTTTTCCTTTAATTGCTTAAGTTCTTCTTCAAAAAGACGTTCCATTGTTTGCTCCTTTGCAAACACGTATTATATAACCATTATCCGATTCCGTCCATGATTATCCGAATCTCCCGGTGATGTAGTCTTCTGTCTGCTTATCCTTCGGATTTGTGAATATATACGATGTTTTGCTGAATTCAATCAAATCGCCGAGAAGCATAAACCCGGTGTAATCCGAAACACGCGCGGCCTGCTGCATATTATGTGTCACAATAACGATCGTGTAATCCTTTCGCAGCGTACGCATTAAATCTTCAATACGCCCGGTCGAAATAGGATCAAGAGTCGAGCAGGGCTCATCCATCAGCATGATTTCCGGCTTAACCGGCATAAGCCGCGCGATACACAATCTCTGCTGCTGTTCCAGAGGAAGGGTCAGGGCGGATTTATGCAGTTTGTCCTTCAGTCCGTCCCACAGCCAGACCGACCTCAGACAATTTTCCACAATGGCGTCATAATCGCTTTTATGCGCGGTTCGGTGAATCCTGGGGCTGAAGACAATATTCTCATATACTGAGAGCGGGAAGGGATTGGGCCGCTGAAATACCATGCCGACTTTTTTGCGCAGATTCACAAGATTTGTTTCCGGCCCGTAAATATCCTCTTCATCGATTAAAACACGGCCGCTGACCCGCACCCCCTCAATCATATCGTTCATCCGGTTGAATGTCCGCAACAGGGTCGATTTTCCGCACCCCGACGGGCCGATAAGTGCCGTAATGCGGTTTTTTTCAACCGCGATATCGATATCGCGCAGCGCCTGAAAATCCCCGTAATGCAAATTCAGCTTTTCTGTGGAGACGATTCCCTTCATCCGAATTTCCCCGAAATATAATCATTCGTCCGTGGATCTGCCGGAGCCGTAAAGATTTTATCGGTACTTCCGATCTCAATGAGATCTCCCATCAGGAAAAAAGCGGTCTGGTCACTGACACGCGCCGCCTGCTTGGTGTTATTGGTCACTAAAATCTGGGTATATTTTTCTTTAAACCTCAGCATGGCCTCTTCAATCTTTGCCGTTGAAATAGGGTCCAGCCCTGAACACGGCTCGTCATAAAGAATAATATCCGGTTCCACGGCAAGGGTTCTGGCCAAGGCCAGCCTTTGCTGCTGCCCACCGGACAATTTCATAGCCGAACTATGCAGACGGTCTTTGACCTCATCCCACATATAAGCCGCTTGAAGAGTTGTCTGTACAATCTCATCCAAACGGGTTTTGTCTTTGAGCCCATGCCGTCTCGGTCCGTAAACCACATTTTCATAAATCGTCAACGGCAGGGCAATCGGCAAGGCAAAGACCATGCCGACTTTCTTCCTTAACACATCCACATCAACATTGTCGTAAATATCTTCTCCGTCAAGATACACAGTCCCTTTCCTTTTAAACGTGGGGGCAAGATCATTCAGGCGGTTCAGACATCTTAAAAAAGTGGTCTTGCCGCTGTTGGACGGCCCGATAATCCCGAGAATCTCTTTCTCATGAATATCTAAATTCGTCGGATGTAACGCGTGTATTCCCTCGAAATAGACAGACAGATTCTCCGCCCGAAGCTTTATGTTTGTTACCATCTTTTCAGCCTCCTGAATTTTGATCGGATAATCACAGCGATAAAATTCATCGTCAAGACAAGGATTAATAATACAAGAGCGATGCCATAGCGCGTTTCCACCTTCACATGCGGAACCTGTGTCGACATAACATATAAGTGATAGGGCAGGGCCATGGCCTGATCAAAAATCGATTGCGGCAATTTGGGAAGATAAAATGCCGCCACCGTAAAGAGAATCGGGGCAGTCTCTCCTGCCGCGCGGCTGATCGCTAAAATGGTACCTGTCAATATCCCCGGAAGGGCATGCGGCAAAACACAATAACGGATCGTCTGCCATTTGCTTACTCCCAAAGAGAGGCTTACCTGACGGAACGATTGCGGCACACTGTCCAAGGCTTCCTTGGATGTCGTAATGATAATCGGAATGACCATGATCGCCAATGTCAGTGAGCCGGCAAGGATCGAGGCGCCGAAATTCAGGAACATAACAAAAATTCCCAGCCCGAATAATCCGTAAACTACCGAAGGAACCCCGGCCAGATTAATAATCGCCAATTTCACAAAACGCGTCACTAAATTATCTTTGGCATATTCGGTCAAATAAATCGCCGACAGGACACCCAACGGAAGCGAGAAAATCATGGTTCCCACGACGAGATACAGGGTTCCCACAATCGCCGGGAAGATGCCTCCCTCCCGCATTCCGTTGCGCGGCATCGCTGTCAAAAACTCCCAGGATAAAGCGCTCCAGCCCTGTTTGACAATATAGAACAGGACGAAAATAACAGGCAAGACCACCACGACCGTTGAGGCAAAAAGAACCGCAAAGGCAATTTTTTCCCGTTGATGAGGATTATTGTTTTTCATTTCATCTTCCGGTTCCCGTTGCGGTGAACCGCAAAATCGGCAATAAGATTAATCATAAACGTAATAATAAATAACACGATCCCAATGGCAAACAGGGCATGATAGTGTTGGCCGCCCCGTACGGTTTCTCCCATCTCCGCGGCAATCGTTGCCGTAAGCGTGCGGGCCGGTTCAAAAATAGAAGCCGGGATATGTGCGGCATTTCCCGTAATCATCATGACCGCCATGGTCTCGCCGATCACACGGCCGATCCCCAGCATGACCGCGGCCACAATCCCGGAAGACGCGGCCGGAACAACAACCCGCCAGATGGCCTGCCACCGTGTCGCGCCCATGGCAAGCGCGGCTTCTCTATATTTATGGGGAACAGCGTTAATCGCGTCTTCGGCAACGCTGACGATCGTGGGCATGGCCATAAAGGCCAGCATGATCGCGCCCGCGAAGGCGGTTAATCCTGTGGGCAGATGAAGGACGTTTTTCAGAAACGGGACAAGGGTTACCATTCCGATAAATCCTAAAACAACACTCGGTATGGCAGCCAAAAGTTCGATAACCGTCTTGAGGATTTCTTTAATCCGGGGGGGCGCGATCTCAGCAACATAAACGGCACTGGCCACACCGATCGGAACCGCGATAACCGTTGCCCCGAGGGTCACGTACAAGGAACCCATGATCAACGGAAGAATGCCCAAACCCGGCGGGTCACTGATAGGATACCACTTTTTCCCTAATATAAAATCCCCGACAGGTATGGATTTAAACAGGGCAAGTCCCTCTTTGGCAAGAAAGGCAAAGATAAGCACAACAAAAACGATAGACGCAATCCCGGAGAAATATATGGTTCTCTCGATGAGTCCCTCTTTAACACGCTTTACTGTCCAGGTTTTCTTCAACATGCTTTGCTGCATCTACATAACCGGC